>NZ_CP030041.1:4749241-5049822 GCF_003260975.1 Echinicola strongylocentroti
ATGACGAAGAAAGGCATTTCTTCTGTGCCAATAAAATCTCCGGTGATAAGCCCCACCAATACACCAAATGTGGCGCCCAGCATGGGGCCGGCATAGGGGATGAGGTTGGCCACTGCTGCAAATACCCCAATGGTGAGGGCGTAGTCCACACCTACGATGGCCAGACCTGTGGAGGCAATGGTGAAGATCGCCGTCATCTGAATGAGCAGTCCTACTAGGTAGTTGGAGAGCAGTCGTTCTACCTTGTGAAAGGTGGCCACGGAAAGCTCAAAGTATTCGTTGGGAACCAAGTTGATGATATTTCTACGCAAGAGGCCGTTTTCTAGGAGCAAAAAGAACGAAATGAAGACCACAGCCAGCACAGTGATCAGCACAGAACTGGTGGCATTGATCAGGCCATTGAGGAAGCCTTGAAAGTTGATTTCACGGATACTGGTGAGGATGGTGTCTTTTACTTGCTCAAAAAGGTGGCCAGGGTTGTTGCTGATTAAATTGAATTTTATCAAAAATGCCTCCACTTTACTGATGGGGCGTTGGATTTGTTCGTAGAGAAATTCGATATTCACATTTTGGATGACTTCCACTTGATCGATAATCAAGGGGATAAACAGCATGGTGATCAGGAAAAGAATCATGCCTATGGTAGCAAAGGAACAAATAATTGCCATCCATCTAGGGATATGATGCCCAAAAACATGGACGCTATTGATTCGATTGGTCATAGGGCGCAAGGCCGCAGCGATGACCAAGGAGATAATTAGGTAAAATGCAATGTTTGAAAAATACCACCCCAGCAGTAACAGGATGATGACAAAGGTCAGGACGGAAATAATAAGTTTCTGCATGCCATAAAAATAAAAAAAGAGATCGAACCCTTACTACTTCAGCAAAAATATTTTGCATAAAGTAAAGTATCCTGCTTAGGCAGGTTTGTCTTTAGGAAAGGTCCGATCTCAAGAATGTTTTTTAAGCAGGACTTAATCCCACTTCAAATCATCGCCGAATTTGTCTTCGGAACTGGCCTCTGCTTCTACCTCATATTGAGAGAAATCAAAGTCGGCCATCAATTCATTTTTGACGTGATCTACGGTATCCTGCAAAGCATTGACGAATTTGTCAAAATCTTCTTTATAAAGAAAGATCTTGTGCTTTTCGTAAACGAAGCTGTCATCACGGACTTTTCGCTTACTTTCAGTAATGGTCAGGTAATAATCGTTTGATCTTGTCGATTTTACGTCAAAAAAGTAAGTTCTTTTTCCAGCTTTTACTTTTCTTGAGAAAATTTCCTCTCTGTCGTTTCCTTTATGCTCTTCCACTTTCCAAAATTTTTAATTACTTGAATCAAGGATTTTAATACGATTGCCAAGTTAAATCAATTCATGATTTAATTTCAAGGTCTTGGAAGGTTTTTTTTTGAATGGGGAGTGTTTTTTTATCTATTAGGCTAAAAATCAGTGTTTTTTTTGATAAAATAGTAAAAATAAAAAGAGTGGCCTTGGCCACTCTTTCGTTTATTCTGCGTGTAGGTATTGTTTCTTTTCCAATAATTCCTCTTCTGACTCTGGATGATCAGGGTCATCTACGCAACAGTCCACTGGGCAGACTGCTGCACATTGGGGTTCTTCATGAAATCCTGTGCATTCCGTGCATTTCCCCGTTACGATGTAATAAAATTCATCAGAAACGGGCTCTTGAGGTTCTTCTGCATCAACTACTGATCCGTCTTCCAGCTTCACTTCCTTGAGCTCAGTACCACCACCCCAAGTCCACTCAAGTCCGCCTTCATAGATGGCAGTATTGGGGCATTCGGGCTCGCATGCACCACAATTGATGCATTCATCAGTTATCATTATTGCCATTATATTCTCCTTTTTTAATTAGAAATACAAAATTAAGAAGCATATAACAATATACCAATACAAATATTGCTACGCTGAATAATTTATAATGAATCTATGTTAATTTTTCGAATTCTACTTTGTAAACTATCTGCTTACCATAAAAGTTCTTTTTTTGATTGCTTTATTTACTATTCTATTTTTATCTATTTATGTAGCTAATTAAGATAGTGCATCAAGCTAGATAAGACTACCAGCTTCTTGGTTAGTTCAATGATATAAAATGATATTGGAAAACCAAACTAATGCATAACCCGAGTTGAAATTTAAACCCGGTTTATGCATTAGGAATCGTGATCGCCTGTCCCGATAGCTATCGGGAAGGTTTGAAACTGCAAGAAAATCAGGCTGTTTGGAGATTGAGGCATAGCACCGCTATGGTGAAATCGAAAACAGCAGCGAAGCGACTGATTTTGAAGTAGGTTCATACCGCAATAGATAGGCTAATGCATATTCCGGGTTAGATGGACTTGCCCTGAGAATATTGGAATGAATTACCCAGTATTATACTCAAAATAGGTATCTTTGTGGCCTGAAACATTTAAACGATTGCCCCATGACCCTTCAGGAGAGAGCAGCAGCATTTGTGGCCCTTGGTAAACGTATCGCCCAAATGTCTGATGCAGCATTTGACGAATTGGCTATTAGCGTAGAAAACAACAATAATTGGTTTACGTCGGATCAAGTGAGATTTGCGTTGCAAGGATTGTCGGCGATGTTGGAGGAGGAAAAAGTGAATGCATGGCTTGGTCGGTATGAACCAAAGGAGGTAGGCATACCAAAGCGAGTAGGTGTTCTTATGGCCGGAAATATCCCCGCAGTGGGATTTCATGACTTGATGATGGTGTTGGTCTCTGGCCATATTGCCCATGTCAAGCTTAGCTCATCCGATCAGGTGTTGATAAAATGGCTCGTAAATGAATTGGTGGATATTGCGCCAAGTCTGGGCGAAAGGGTGGTTTTTGAAGAAATGCTGAAGGCCAAGGATGCTTATATTGCTACCGGAAGTGATAATTCAGCCAGGTATTTTGATTATTATTTTGGAAAGTACCCTAGCATCATTCGCAAAAACAGGACATCAGTAGCCGTATTGGATGGGAGGGAGACAGAGAAGGATTTTCAGGAGTTGGCCAAAGATATTTTTCAGTATTTTGGTCTTGGTTGCAGGAATGTATCCAAGGTTTTTTTGCCCAATAAAGAACTGTTACAAGCCTTTCTTAAAGCCATAGAAGGGTATAGTTTTACATGCAGTCACCATAAATACCTCAATAATTACGAATACAATAAATCCATCTATTTGGTGAATTGCGATCGGCATTTGGACAATGGTTTTCTCCTCTGCAAGGAGAGTGAAGAACTGGTCTCACCAATAGCCGTGCTTTATTTTGAAGAGTATGCGAATACAAAGGAGCTTGAACAAAAGCTGGTGGGGCAACAAGAGAAAATCCAGTGTATCGTCAGTAAGGAAGCTTGGTATCCGTCCAGTGTGGCATTTGGCCAAGCTCAGCGGCCAGAGATTGATGACTTCGCCGATCATGTAGATACGTTTTCCTTCTTGCAAGGACTTTGAATAATCAGTGTTGGTAAGGGGGTGGTTATTGGCCTGTTTTTCCTGAATAAATGGTACTGTTTTGTGAGGCAAAACCAAGGTAAAATCCACCTAAGCAACGGTATAAGGGTTATTTTAAACCCGTATAAATAAGTAACATTACTTAGGTTTTGCTTCTATTTTTCGCCTAAAAATGTATCTTTGCCAACGATTTAAAATGAAATCAAGTTATCACTAAAAATAATTCATTTCAAATGGCATTTGATATAGAAATGATCAAGGCAGTATATGCGAAGTACCCTGAGCGTATCGCAGCTGCCCGAAAGACAGTGGGCAAACCGCTGACTTTAGCAGAAAAAATACTTTACGCTCATTTGTGGGATGGAGATGCTACGCAGGCATTTGAAAGAGGGAAGTCCTACGTGGATTTTGCTCCGGACCGAGTAGCGATGCAAGATGCGACTGCCCAAATGGCACTTTTGCAATTTATGCAAGCGGGTAAAGAAAAAGTGGCTGTGCCTTCCACAGCTCACTGTGATCACCTTATCCTGGCTCAGAAAGGTGCTGAAGAAGATTTGAGGAGTTCACTTACTGCCAGTGGAGAGGTGTTTAACTTTTTGGAATCTGTATCCAATAAATATGGTATAGGTTTCTGGAAGCCTGGTGCTGGTATCATTCACCAAGTGGTATTGGAAAACTATGCTTTCCCAGGAGGAATGATGATAGGTACAGATTCACATACCGTAAATGCGGGTGGCCTGGGTATGGTCGCTATCGGTGTAGGTGGAGCTGATGCGGTGGATGTGATGGCCGGCATGGCGTGGGAACTAAAGTTTCCTAAATTGATCGGTGTGAAGCTGACCGGAAAAATGAACGGTTGGACTTCGGCAAAAGACGTGATCTTGAAAGTAGCGGGGATTTTGACCGTAAAAGGCGGTACTGGCTGCATCGTAGAGTATTTCGGTGAAGGAGCCAAATCACTTTCTGCTACCGGTAAAGGGACGATCTGTAATATGGGAGCTGAAATCGGTGCGACCACTTCTACGTTTGGTTATGACGAGTCTATGGAGCGTTATTTGAGGTCCACTGATCGTTCGGATGTAGCAGATCTTGCCAACGAAGTAAAAGAGCATTTGACAGGAGACGACGATGTATATGCCAATCCTGAGCAATATTTTGACCAAGTAATCGAAATAGACCTGTCCACACTGGAGCCACATATCAATGGTCCATTTACTCCAGATAGAGCTACTCCTGTGTCTCAGATCAGAGCTGAGGCAGAGAAAAATGGATGGCCTACCAAGGTGGAGTGGGGCTTGATCGGTTCTTGTACCAACTCCTCTTATGAGGACTTGTCCAGGGCTTCTTCCATTGCCCAGCAGGCTGTGGATAAGCAGCTGAAGACCAAAGCCGATTTTGGTATCAATCCAGGTTCTGAGCAGGTAAGGTTTACCGCCGATAGGGATGGGCTGTTACAAATCTTTGAGGAGTTGGATGCCACCATCTTTACCAATGCATGTGGGCCTTGTATCGGACAGTGGGCAAGAACTGGTGCTGACAAGCAAGAGAAAAACACCATTGTTCACTCCTTTAACAGGAACTTCTCCAAACGTGCTGATGGTAACCCGAATACCCATGCATTTGTGACTTCTCCTGAGATGGTAGCTGCCATCGCCATTTCTGGTGATTTGGGCTTTAACCCCCTGACCGATACGCTGACCAACGCTAATGGTGAAGAAGTCAAGCTCGATCCTCCAAAAGGTGATGAACTTCCGGAGAAAGGCTTTGCTGTAGAGGACAACGGATACCAATCTCCCGCGGAGGATGGAAGTGGAATAGAAGTGAAAGTAAACCCTGAATCCAAGCGCCTTCAATTGTTGACGCCGTTTGATCCTTGGGATGGTAAAAATATCACTGGAGCTAAGTTGCTTATCAAAGCATTTGGCAAATGTACAACGGATCATATTTCTATGGCCGGTCCTTGGCTGAGGTTTAGAGGCCACTTGGACAATATTTCTGACAACTGCCTGATCGGAGCGGTGAATGCCTTTAACGAAGAGACTAATTCTGTAAAAAGTCAGCTGACTGGTGAGTACGGTCTCGTACCTGCTACCCAGCGAGCATACAAAGCTGAAGGGATTCCTACCATCGTAGTGGGGGATCACAACTATGGTGAGGGGTCTTCTAGAGAGCACGCTGCCATGGAGCCAAGACACTTGGGCGTGAAAGCGGTGTTGGTGAAGTCCTTTGCCAGAATCCACGAGACCAATTTGAAGAAGCAGGGTATGCTAGCCCTTACATTTGATAATGAAGCGGACTATGATAAAGTGCAGGAAGATGATACGATCAACTTCCTTGACTTGGATCAGTTTGCTCCCGACAAGCCGTTGCAATTGGAGTTTATCCATGCAGATGGTTCCAAGGACGTGGTCGTGGCAAACCATAGCTACAATGATGCGCAGATCAAATGGTTTAAGGCAGGTTCTGCACTTAACCTGATCAAGGAACAACAAAAAAACAATGCGTAACACCTAGAAAAGTAACAGTTACTGGTAAAAAGGGCTTGATGATGATTTCATTAAGCCCTTTTTTTATATATATTTAGGTATACTTAATACGATTTTTTATGGATAAAAGGTGTTTACTAATATTGATTTTGTGCAGTTTGTCCTTGACTGCTTTTGGGCAAGCGACAGATACCATTCCCAATAAAGACCAAACGGAGATAGGGATATCGGAAGATGATTTTCCGGACGATGCCCTGAAGCTTCTCGGGGATATTTCCAATGTGGAAAAATACAAATACTATAAAAAAGACAGTTTGGGCGAGTCAGTTTATGAGGCAAAGTTTAAACTAAAAGGGGAGCAGTATGCCGTGCTTTTTGATTCGGTAGGCTCACTCAATAGGGTAGAAGTGACAATTGGACAAAAGGAAATCACCCCTGATGAAAGTCTGTCAGCTATAAAAGAGTACTTTGATGACTCCTTTACGCGGTTCAAGCTGCTGAAGGTGAAAAAGCAGTTTTTGCCAAAAGGGGATGGATTGGAGGTAAATACGGTCATTGAGGCCTTTACAGAGGATAAGGACATGTCTTTTTGTACGGTTAGGTATATGGTGCAGGTTTCTGGAGATGTAGGGAACGGGACGGCCAAACTTTATGAAGTGACTTTTGATAAGGATGGCCAGTACCTGAAAATGGAAAGTGCAGCGATACAAAATATGGATAATATCATTTTTTAGTCCTGTGGTATGAGAAAATTTTTTACAATAGTTTTTTTTCTAATAGTCATCCAAAGTTCTTTCGCTCAGGGACATAAACGTGATTATTTTGGTACGCAGATAGGTACTTCATTTACTTATCCATTACCAAGGGGATGGAAGGCGAACGGGAAGCTGTATACCAGGATATTCTGGGCCAAGGATGGTCAAAATAACGAGGAATTGGGTAAGAATGCTCCTGCCATGGATGTAATCAGGTTTACCTTGGCCGTTGCAAAGAGCCATTCCCCCTTTTTTTCCTATGGCATGGGATACCTTATTGGAGGAGAGCAGGAGTTTGGTGGAGGCTATGACAGGGAAAACCGATTGTTCCAACAGGTGACTTTCTCGCAGCTATTGAAAGGGAGGGCAAGGCTTGCTCAGCAAATCAAGCTTGAGGAGCGCTTTATGGAAAGTGGAAACCGGGTGCGGCTCAGGACCAAATTTTCCTATGAGCTTCCGCTACAGGGCAAAAACCTGGACCCAAGTGAATGGTACCTGCTTGGAGAATATGAGCTACTTATGGATCTAAGAAATAAGCAGGCCCGCAACGCTTTTTTTTACGATAATAGGCTTCAGCTTAATATTGGGAGGTACACCATGAAAATGAAAAAAATCGAATATGGTATTGGGTATTATTTGACCACGATATCCAAATCATCTGATAAAGAGCAGTTTTGGTTTTTACGGTTTGGCTTGTTTTTAAACTGATTATTAGAAAAATACAATAATTAAATATTGTGGGGTATAAATTTTGGTTTTATCCAAATTTTAATCAATTTTAAGTATTCTTCCTTTGTGATAAATGAGACCAACATTGAGCAATACTTTTAGGACTATTTTGGATCAATCTACAGATTTGGTTTTTATTGTAGAAAAACAACAGCCGCACAGAATTGTGTACGGAAACAACTCCTTTTATTCACATATTGGCAATAGATTAGCAGAAAAATCATTGGTGGGAATGAAGGTGGACGGGGGGGCTTTGTCCCTAGAGGAAGAGTTTATTCTGAATTTTGAAAACCAATATTTCTCATTTTTTTTAGAGGAACTCCCAGAAGATGGGCTATACCTATTTCATAGAGGAGCCAAAATCAAAGTAGCCAGTTCTATTGAAAATGAAGAAGCCAATTCTCCTTTGGATGCTAGGGTAGAGGAACAGTTTTTCAAGTTGTTGATCAATAAAGTGCCAAGTGCCAATTTCCAATTGGTAATGGACGGTGAAGGGAAGTTGTGTTTTACCTATTTGAGCGATAGGATCAGGAAAATGCTGAAAGTAGGAGGGGCCAACGAATCATTTACAGGGTTGGATTATTTATTGAGCATGTTACATCCTATGGACGTGGGGAGAGTGCTCAAGTCCATCGTACACAGTACAAGGGTACAGGCTAATTGGGAATGTGAGTTCAGGATAAAAGTAAGGGAAAATATTGAGCCGATTTGGGTGGTAGGCAGGGCTGTTCCCGAAAAAGAAGGGCAAAACATAAACTGGTATGGATTGTTGTTGGATATCACGCCATTGAAAAACCAGCAAATGGCCATGGAAAAAGCCAAGCATGAAGCGGAGATTTCGAGTAAGGTGAAGTCTGATTTTATATCCACTATCATTCATGAAATCCGAACGCCTCTCAATGCAATAACAGGTTCTGTTTATTCACTTTTTGAAGAAGGTTACGCCCCTGTCCAGCGGCCTTTGCTCAACAATATTAATTTTGCTGTAGACAGTCTGATCATCATGGTCAATGACCTTTTGGATTTTCAGAAGACGGAGGCAGGGAAAATCCAACTGGATATGCAGCCTTTTAACTTGAGAGAGCTGCTGGCACAAGTGACGGGTGGGCTTAAATACCAAGCTCATGAGTCCAAAAATTCCCTTAACCTGATTGTCTCAGACCGATTGGATATCGACGTTATTGGTGATCGTTTACGCTTGGCTCAGGTGTTCAACAACTTGATCTCAAATGGCCTTAAGTTTACCCATGAAGGAAAGGTAGATGTTACGGCGACGATGGCAGAAGAAAGTGACCGAGAGCTCCGGGTGTATTTTGAAGTGAAAGACACAGGGATTGGTATAGCCCGCGAAAACCTCAAAAAGGTGTTCAATGAATTTGAGCAAGTGCGACAGAGTTTTGATGTCAAGTATGGCGGTACCGGGCTGGGGATGCCTATTACCAAGAAGCTTCTGATGCTAATGGGCAGCGATATTCAGGTAGAATCCGAGGAAGGGAAAGGCAGCACTTTCTTTTTTGAGCTTACTTTTGTAAAACCAGTTTTGTCCGATCAGGAAAATCAACTACAGTTGGAAGGTAGCCGGGATCCTTATCTACTTCCGAGCGGCCTAAAAGTGCTTTTGGCTGAGGATAATGATGTCAATGCCATTGTGATCATGAAGATTATCAAGCGCTGGGGCATGGAATGTGACCGTGTATGTGATGGAGAAGAGGCGATACAGGCCATGGAGCATCAGGAGTATGATATTATTTTGATGGATATTCAGATGCCCAAGATCAATGGGTGTGTAGCAGCCCGTGTTATTAAGGAGCGTTCTTCTGTACCCATTATTGCGCTGACAGCGGCGTCAAAACAGGAATTTTGTGAATCGGCTGATATCAATAGTTTGGATAGTTTTGTGTCCAAACCCATCAATGCCAAGGAACTCCAAAAGAACATTTATCAACTGGTAACCACTCACATCTCCTGAGCCAGGTCCAGGTATTTTTTAGTTAATTTGATGGATGAATCTTTTTGATTCACCTCTGTTAGGTACTTTAGCGCCAGTGTCTTATCATTTTTGAAATAATAGTATAAGCCTTTGTTTCTTAGCGCATAGAGGTTTTTGCTGTTTTGTTTGAGACTAAAGTTGATATCTTCAATACCGGCGTCCAGTTGATTGTCAAAAAGTAAATATAACCCCCTGTTGTTGTAGAAATAAGCTTGGCTGGAATTAAGGTCAATTGCTTTGTTTACCGATTTAATGGCTGTCGATATGTCGTCTTTTTCAAAAGCGATCAATGACCGAAGGTTGTATATGTTGGCCTCTTTCGGGTTGAGGTTTTCGGCTGTTTCGAGATCGGATTCAGCAGCAGGGTAATTGCCTTCATAGTAGTGGATGGTTGCTTTATTGACATATAGATCGACGATGGACTCGTCCTTTTGGATGGCTTGGTCAAAGGCCTGTAGTGCGGTTTTATAATTGCCCAAGGTCTCTTGGACCAGTCCTCTCAAAAAGTACCCGCGATAATCACCTGGAGCGATGGCGATCAATTTGTCAGCATCCGAAAGGGCATTATAATTGGCGCCATTGTCAAAGTTAGTGAGGCCTCGGTGGTAAAAGGCATCAGCAAATTTAGGCGATAGCGCTATGGTTTTGTTAAAATCACTGATGGCCAATTGGTATTTAGCCATGTCAGCATAGGCAAGTCCCCGGTTGTAGTAGGCATCGGTAAAATCTTCATCTAGGGCTAGTGCTTCATTGTAAAATGCGATGGCTCCTTGGAAGTCATTTTCCAGCATTTTGTTGTTTCCTTTCAATAAAAACCGTCCTTTTTTGTCCTCTACGGAATCGCAGGAGCTCAAGGAAACGATGGCGATAAGGAAGATAAGTAGTGATTTGAGTAGTTTCGTACTGGTAATCATAATGATAAGTTATGGGATAAAGATAATAATTGCTGGTTAAAAATCACTTAAAATCTGTAACCTTTGAATGTTAGGGAAGGTGAACAGGTATATTTGTAATAAGAAGTAGGTGTTTTTATTTAGAGAGAGAATGGCTACTTTTGAGCGTGTTTTGAGGAAACATAGCCATCAGGGCGCTGTTTCTTGCCAAGAATCCCGGAAAGAGATCCGGATCTATTTTCAATCATTAAATCCAAATACAACGATGAGTAAGGTGAAGATTTTTCATAATCCACGATGTGGAAAAAGCAGAGAAACACTTAAAATTGTACAAGAGCAGGTGGCCGAAGAGGAGATAGATATTATAAAATACCTAGAAGAGCCCCCGTCCACTGAGGAGCTGACAACGATTCTTTCTCTATTGGGGATCAAAGCGGAGGAACTTGTCAGAAAGAATGAACAGCTATGGAAAGATAATTTTAAGGGGCGGGAATTTTCCGAGGAAGAATTGGTAAAGGTGATGGTAGAAAACCCTAAATTGATCGAGCGTCCTATAGTGGTCAAGGATGGCAAAGCAGTCATTGGAAGACCTCCAGAGCAGGTGAAGTCTATTTTGTAGTTGTATGAGTCATTAACATCACTTTCCTTGAAAAATCCCAAAAAGCATTGGATCCTCGCTTCTTTTGTGCTCAGTTTACTGTTGCTTATACTGAAGTTTTATACGTATTACCTTACAGGGTCCAATGCCATCCTCACTGATGCGCTTGAAAGCATTGTTAATGTGGTCGCTTCGGGTTTTGCACTGTACAGCATCCATCTCAGCTCCTTACCACGGGACCAAAACCATCCTTATGGTCATGGTAAGGTGGAATTTTTCAGTGCTGGTATTGAAGGGGTGTTGATTATGTTGGCTGGGATGTTTATCATTTATCAGGCTATTGTTGGTTTTATTTTTCCTCCAGAACTGACTTCATTGCCTTTTGGTATGGCCTTGATTGGTGTTTCTGGGCTTGCAAACGGTGTCTTAGGCTACATGCTGATCGGTAAAGGCAAGACATATGACAGCCTGACGCTTGAGGCAGATGGGCGGCATATTTTGACAGATGCTTATAGTAGCTTTGTGCTGATTTTGGGTGTAGGAATTATCTACTGGACAGGAGCAGTGGTCCTTGATAGTATCCTTTCTATCATGTTTGCCCTTTACATCATTTTTAACGGTTACCTGCTGGTTCGCAGGTCGGTAGCAGGCTTGATGGACGAGCGTAACCCTGCATCCATGAGTACAGTGATCAAATTGCTCAACAGGCACCGTAAAAACAACTGGATAGATATCCACAATATGAGGGTTCAGCAGTATGGTGCAGATAAGCACATTGATCTTCACCTGACCCTGCCTTATTATTTTGAGTTGACAAAGGTGCATGACGAAGTGGAGGGAATGGAAAGTGTCTTGGAAAATGGGCTTTCTGGTCATGTGGAGGTGTTTGTGCATGCGGATCCTTGTATTCCTGAGAAGTGTTGCCATTATTGTATGGTGAATAATTGCCCGGTTAGGAAGTATGCCCGAACCAAGAAAATCTCATGGGATACCTCAAATATGACCAAAAACCAAAAACATTATCATGAGCTGATTAGTGATATGGATGAGAATGAATTTTGATGTATTGTTTTATATGAGCCTCCTGAATCTTACACGTAACCAAACTTCGAAAGCAAATTTTACAATGGTTCCATTGCGTGAAAAATCACGGATACATTTATTATTTATGGTGTATTTGATTGGTTTAAAGGGTTTTGTATTGGTGTTTTACTTGTTTATTAGATGAAAATTTCGTAGCTTAAAAGAAAAACGAGATGAGCAGCGATAAAAAATTCAAGGTTTTTCTGGCAGGCTCGACCATCGCTTGGTTAACACTAGTGGTGATGATCATTGTAATGTAGCCTCCAGATAAAAAGGATTATGCCATTGAGCACTGTTCGCCATACAGTAGGTTTTTTTTAAATGGAAAAGATTTTTGAAGGTGAAGAAGCGGGATGTAACGACATCCCGCTTTTTATATATCTGAATTTGGGATTTTTTTAGCTGATTGGGGTATGAAGTTTATTGGGCTTTTTCAATATCATCGAAGAAGAAAAATTGGTTGTAGAAAGGATCATTTGTTAGGATTGATACTTGAGTAGCCAGTAATTGCCGAATTTATCTTGGACTTCACCAACTAATGCTCCCCAGTAGTTTTCTTCAAGCGGAGCGATGAGTAGGCCTCCTTCCGATAGGTTGGACAAATAGGTACGGATTTCATTTTGGCTGCCACAATCGATCATCATCGAAACCGAATTCCCTTTTTTTAATCCATTATCACCTACCATATCTGTTCCGAGGAGTAAGGCCTGCCCATGTCTTAGGGTGGCATGAAGGATGCATTTTTTGAAGGCCGATGGAAGGTTGACTGATAAAGGGGACTCCTCTATGGTTTGAAATTCCAGTGTCCCTCCCAAGCAGGCTTGGTAAAATCGCATGGCTTCCCGACAGTTACCGTTAAAGGTGAGGTATGTGATGATTCTGCTCATAGGACAGCTGAGATTAGTTAGGTTTGATCAAGCAGCACGATATAAAGGTCGGTAATATTATTTCGTTTTTATGAGGTGAAAGACGGCAAAAATAGGGGTTGAACTCGCCATATAATCTGGTTATCTTGTGGCATGAAAAGCGTGTCCATATTAGTGCCAGAATCCTCTGTTATGGAGGCCATTGCCGATCCGAGATATATGTTTGCGGCGGCCAATCAGTTTTTGGTGGCCGCAGGCAGGAAACCACTTTTTGAGGTTCAGCTTGTTGGTATGCACAGGGAGGTGAAACTTGGAGATGGGGCTTTTTCCGTCTTTCCTGACGCGATGTGCGATGAAGTGAAAGTAACCGACCTGATTATCATCCCGGCACTTTTTGGTGATATGAAGGAGTCCATAGCATCCAATGGAGACTTGATCCCATGGATTATAAAACAACATGCCCAAGGAGCCGAAGTGGCATCATTGTGTGTCGGTGCATTTTTATTGGCGGCCACAGGACTTCTGGAAGGAAAGAAATGTTCCACTCATTGGGCATATTGTCAAGAATTCAGGGAGACATATCCGTCTGTAGAAGTAGTGGATGGGAGCATTATTACGGAGGAATGCGGCATTTATTCCAGTGGCGGGGCCAATTCCTACTGGAACCTATTACTGTATCTTTTAGAGAAGTATACTGACCGTGATACGGCCATTTTAGCAGCAAAGTATTTTGCCATTGATATAGACCGGGATAGCCAAGCGGTCTTTGCCATATTTAACGGACAGAAAGACCATAATGATGAAGAGGTGAAGCAGGTCCAAGAATATATTGAAAACCACTATGATGAAAAGATCACGGTAGATCAACTGGCCAGTATGGTGGCTTTGAGCAGAAGGAGTTTTGAGCGACGGTTTAAGCAAATGACTGGAAATACGGTGATAGCATATTTCCAACGTGTGAAAATAGAGGCTGCCAAGAGGAGTTTTGAATCTTCGAGAAAGAATATTTCTGAGGTGATGTTTGATGTGGGCTACACCGATTCCAAGGCCTTTAGAGCGGTCTTTAAGAAAATCACGGGATTGACACCTGTCGCTTATAGAAATAAATACCACAAGCCACTGGTGTCCCCTCAGGGAAATCGCTTTTAACTCCATGAAGTTATTTAATTCAGGCAAAAAGAGTTAGACCGAGAGGACCTGTCTATCCTCCAGGTAAAGTCGAGGTCCAACGTCTAGCCTTCGACTCCGCTCAGGTTGACATCTCTTTACTAACCTGAGCTCGACTTATTTTTAGTATAAAAAGCGTCATTGCGAACCCTTTTTAGGAGGATGTGGGTTGGAAAAGGGTGTGGCAACTCGCCGCGGCGAGCTGCCACGGCATCCACCCGCTCAGACCTCACTCTAAGCCTCGAAGTGCATGTTCCGACCACTGTACGGAAACGGTTTTATAATCGAACTGAGGTTACTAATAATTTAAATGCGTTTGCCCTGCTTGACCCCCGGAATCAGTGCCCCTTAGTTTTTGGTTTTATCTGGCTGCTAGACCATAGCCGTTAGGCTACCGCATGTATGTTGATAAAAATAGGGTGCTGTTTTGTGAAAAAAGTTTTCTTTCTTGATCAGGGTAGGAGCATTTCAAGGTGTCTTATCATCAAGGGTATAGGGGATATACGGAAAACCAAAAAAAGTAATCAATTGATAATACCCAAGGGTTAACCTTATGGCCAAGGATGCCGTTAATCGGTTTTGTTTGTGTTATTTTGCAGGAATTAATACTGAACAGAAAAATTGGTTTTTCGAAGTGAAAACATCTTTGGATATTATTAGTTATAAATTTTTAATAATAAAATTAACCAGACTAATGGGGAAATTTAGGAGAACAAGCCGTGAAGGCCTGTTGAAAAAATTATTGCTTCTAAGCATCTGTATAGGGCTAGGAAGCATTGCTGCGTTGGCGCAAACAAAGCATACGATCAGGGGTACGCTGGAAGATGCTTCCACTGGTGAGGGGCTCATCGGTGCGACAGTATTTGTAAAGGAGCTTAGCACAGGAGGAACGAGTAACGTGTATGGATTTTATTCCCTTACCATTCCAGAGGGAGAATATACGGTAACGTATAGTTTTGTAGGGTACGAATCGGTAACGAAGACTATCTCACTGGATGATGATAAGACCATTGATGTGGAATTGGAGCCTGGATCTGCCGAACTGGAGGAAGTGGTGGTAAGTGCTGAACCAGAGGATGCAAATGTGCGCTCTACCCAGATGGGTGTCAATAAACTGGACATGCGGGAAGTGGAGTCGATTCCGGTGGTATTTGGAGAAAAAGATATCGTAAAGACCATCCAGCTGCTTCCAGGCATCAAAGGCAATGAAGGAAGTGGTGGGTTCTTTGTCCGTGGAGGAAGTGCTGACCAGAACCTGATTTTGCTGGATGAGGCACCCGTATATAATGCCTCCCATTTACTGGGCTTTTTCTCGGTATTCAATTCGGATGCGATCAAGGACCTTTCGATCTACAAAGGTCACATCCCCGCAGAATATGGCGGACGGGCCTCTTCTGTTTTGGATATCAAAATGAAAGAGGGAAACACCAAGAAGTTTGCCGCACAGGGCGGGATAGGCTTGATTTCCAGCCGTGCCACCATTGAGGCTCCGATAGTGAAGGACAAGGGATCATTTGTGGTCTCAGGCAGAAGGACGTATGTAGACCTGTTTTTGAAGCTATCCAATGATGATGATATCAATAAATCCACCTTGTATTTTTATGACCTGAATGCCAAGGCCAATTATAAATTTGGCGATCGTGACCGGGTGTTTGTATCAGGATATTTTGGTAGGGATAATTTTGGCTATGCAGATCTGTTTGGATTTGACTGGGGCAATGCCACGGGGACTATCCGCTGGAACCACCTCTTTAATGACCGGCTTTTTCTAAACTCCACTGCGGTATTTAGTGACTATAATTACGTGGTGGATATTTCTGGAGAAGAAGATGAGGATGATGGCTTTAAGGTGACGTCTTCGATCAGGGACATCAGTCTAAAGGAAGACTTTGAGTATTACATCAATCCAGACAATACTTTGAAATTTGGAGCGGGAATTATCCGTCATAATTTCGTCCCAGGGGAGATTTCGCCGCAAGGAGATAGTTATATCAATGCTCAGACATTGCAGAATAAATACGCTTGGGAAGCAGCGGCCTATGTCTCGGAGGAGCTGAAAGTTTCGCCTTCACTGAGTGTCAATGGCGGTCTCCGCTATTCGTGGTTTGCCCAAACGGGGCCAGGTGAGATATTTACCTATGACCAAGACGGTGATGTGGTGAGCTCCGAAACTTATGGCAAAGGGGAGATAGTGGAGACTTATGGAGGACTGGAGCCTCGACTGGGGATTACTTATATGCTAAATGACGAAACCTCCCTCAAGGCTTCCTATGGGAGAAATAGACAGTACCTGCATCTCGTGTCCAATTCCACTTCAGGCACTCCCATAGATCTATGGATTCCCAGTAGCAACAATGTGCAGCCGCAGATAGCTGACCAGATTGCCATGGGATACTACAGGAATTTTAAGGATAATATGTATGAAACCTCCGTGGAGGTCTACTACAAGGACATGCAAAACCAAGTGGACTACCGTACCGGTGCCGAATTGGTTTTCAATGAAAATGTGGAGTCACAATTGCTTTTTGGGAAAGGTTGGTCTTATGGAGCCGAGTTTCTCCTGCGCAAAAACACCGGAAGGCTGACGGGCTGGGTGAGTTATACCATCTCCAAGACAGAGCGGGAATTTGCAGGAGTCGATTATGGAGAAGTCTATCCAGCCAGCTGGGACAGGCCACATGATTTTTCAGTGGTGGGGATTTACCAACTAAACAAAAAATGGAACCTTTCTGCTTCATTTGTCTATCGCTCAGGCAATGCGGTGACCTATCCGATAGGAAAGTATGAAATGAAAGGAGAAGTGATCAATATGTACGGTAAGCGAAATAATAATCGAATGCCAGATTACAATAGACTGGACATCGGCGCCACGATGAAGCTTAAGGATAACGAGAAGTTTAGCTCTGACCTGAACTTCTCCATTTATAATGTTTATGCCAGAAAGAATGCCTATTCCATTTCGTTCCGCGAAAACAGAAGTGATCCGACGAAAACCGAGGCTGTAAAGATCGCCCTCTTCAGCATTTTGCCTTCAGTAACCTATAATTTTAGATTTAAATGATCATGAAAAAATATATCGGATTAATCTTATTGCTGTCCATTACCTTGATGGGGTGTGAGGACGTGATCGAGCTGGACCTTGATGAAGGAGAGGCCCGAATAGCTATAGAGGGAATCGTTACCGATCAGCCTGGCCCATATACGGTGACCATAACCGAATCAGTAGGTTTTTATGAAGACAATGTTTTTCCTGCGATTAGTGGAGCCCATGTGGAGATATCGGATGATCAGGGGAATACAGAGGTGTTAGTGGAAACCGAAGAAGGGGAGTACCAGACAACTGATCTTCAAGGCCAAAGAGGCGTGACATATACACTTACTGTGGAGCACGAAAACCAGACCTACACCGCCCAAAGCCGTATGCCAGCGGAACAGGTATTGATTGACTCCCTGGGTTTCCGGTTTGAAGAAGAGTCGCTACTTTATGATGAGGGATACTATTTTAAGGCTTATTTTAGGGATCCTCCCGGTTTAGGGGATAACTATAGTTTCAATGTCTTTGTCAATGGAGAGGTGTACGTCTTTGATTTTGATGGTGACATGATCGAAGATGATAATTTTTGGCTTTATAATGACAAATTCACTGATGGGAATGCCCAAGATTATGATTTCCCACATACCCTTGAGGAGGGTGATGACGTTTATGTGGAATTAAGGCATTTGGATAAGTCCACTTATGATTACTATCGCATGCTTGTGGATGTCATCGATGGCGGGGGGATAGCCCCTTCCAATCCTATTTCCAACTTTGGTGACACGGCCTTGGGGTACTTCGGGGCTTTTTCGGTCAGTAGTATAGAGGGAACGGTAGAAGAATAGTTTACCAAGCCGTTCGACAGAGCCTACTTTTTGTCGGACGGCTAGTTATTATCAGTTTCGCTCTAAGCCGTGATGGTGGATTGGAGGATTTCGTGCTACTGGGATGTGACGAATAGTAGAGGATTTTCTATGAGTCGAAGAGGCTTGTGGACAGTTGTCAGTAGATAGGTGGCTACAGCTATAAGCCTGAGTGATTTTAATCATCTTTTTCATTAAACTCACTATCATTTTTTTTTGACCAACTTAGATTGCATAATTTTGTGAGAATTAGTGTGTTTGAAAAGTGGAAAATCACCAATAAACGGCTAGTGGGTATGTTTTCCTAGTTGTTGTAAAAGATAAAATAATGAAGATTTATATAATGATTATCGTGGTTTTTTTTGCCATGGAACGAACCATTGCCCAACAAGATACTACATGGTTTGACAGTGATTGGAAGGAGACGGATAAGGGCGGTGCGTCTTTTTATCGTCCCACCCCCCAACCAAAAGACGAAGGATACTGGATGGTGGATTACTTCGCCTCTGGAGCCAAGCAGATGGAGGGGCTTTCCCTGTCACAAGATCAGGAGGTCTTTGAAGGTACTGTCGAGTGGTACCATGAAAATGGCCAGTTAAAGCAGAAGGCCAATTATGAAATGGGAGTGCTGATTGGGGAATTTGTCACCTACTATAACGGAAAAGCATACGCTACTGCCCAGTATGTGGATGGAAGGGTGTCCAATGGAAAACTACTCACCTTTATCGAGTCCTATCAGTGTTACCGACTTTTGGAATATCAAGATGGTAATCCCATCCACGAAAAGTTGTTTTTGGAAATGCCAGAGAAAGGGATGATTGAGGATAGCCGAATGGTGAAAGGTGAGTCTGGAAATATTTTGAAGATAAATTATTTTGACGGTAAGGGGAATGCCTTGGGTGAGCTTCAGATGGATGCTGATAATACCCAGGATATATCTACTTACGATGGGGTTCAGGTAAACTACTTCTATGATCCTCTAATGAAGAAAAGAGAAGTTTCTTATAAGCATGGAATATTCCAAAAAGGAACAGTGTGGTATCCATCAGGCGGAATCCGGGAAAAGATTCATGTAGATAATGATACGGTTTATACCGTCTATTTTGATGAGGAAGGAATAGAGCTTGGAGAGCTTGTAGGTAGGCAAGAGGCCGGAGAAGGATGGTATGGCCTACATGGTGTTCCTATAAATGGAACCCGGATCAATTTTACGGAGTCCTACTTTCATGAATCACCATCTATTCTAGATATCGAGGAGTTCCGAAATGGAAATGTCATCGAAAGAAAGGAATTTCAAGAAAACGGAAATTTACTGTCGGTGAATATTTATGGTGAGAAGGGGTTGGAAAAGACAGTGTCCTATGATGAAGAAGGGCATGTAGAACATGAGTTGGTCTATAAAGGCGGGGAGCCCTTTGAAGGGACTATGGTGGACCAACAGAAAAATGTGACAACCACCTATGTCCAGGGAGAATTGACCGAACAAATCAGCTACTATGGTGACGGTGCCAAATTTGAAAGTCGGGAAGGCGATGAGAGTGTTTTTTACGATCGAAAAGGAGATATCATAGGTAAGCTGACTTATAAAGAGGATGAAAATGGTAAGAAGAAACCCTATAACGGCACGTTTTATCAATTGAATTACAAAGGAAAACTGTATATAGAAGAAGATTATACTAATGGGGATCGGTCCAGGTATGCTTTCTATAATTCTTCCATTGAGAAGGGTAGGAATTCTAAAGAATCAGAAACATTCTATGATGAAAAGGGCACTAAGACCCGTTATAAATTCTATTATAAAAATGGTGCTTTGAGGGAAGATATCACGTACGCCCGCGGTTATGAAAAGAAGGATGCCAAATTTTATGATAACGAAGGGGATTTACTAGGAGAAATGGCATATCTCCCCAAGAAGCATGGTACTGAATACGAGTTTTTTTCTGATACCAGTGTGGTACGACATATTAAGAAATACGATGAAAGCGGAGAGTTGGTATATAAAAAGAGTTATGCTGAAAATTATACCAGAAGAGATGAGAACGGAAACTATCCAATGTTTCTTGAAGAGGAGATCGATTATAATGGAAAGGCCCGCTTTTATGATCAAGACGGAGGACAGCTAGGGGAAGCAGTCTACAAAGATGGAGCACCGTGGACGGGGGTCGTAAAAAAAGGTACCGTGTATGAATATAGGTTGATACCTTACCAGTTTGGGCAAAAGCAAGGTGAAGAGAAGTTGTTTTTAAATCCGGAAGGTGGTGTGCCCAAGCTGATTGAAAGAACAAGTTATGCAGAAGGTAACCGCCAAGGCAAGCGTTTCACCTACTATCGGAATGGTCAACCCGAAAGCGAGGAAACGTATTCCCGAGGTAGACTGGATGGTGAATGTGTGTATTACAAAAAGGAGGGAGGAGTACGTAATGAAATAGTATATACAGCTGGTGAACCCACAGATGGCTTGCTGGTGTCTTCTGATTACCCAGGGCATACCAAGAAATCATTTTATAAGTCAGGGGATCTTCTGAAAATAGAAGTATGGCAGGATAAGCAGCTGCTTAAGCAGATGGAGACTGATGATAATCAATTACGTGCTACCGTATATGATACTACAGGTATTGAAACGGTAATTTTCAAGGTCTCTGATGTAGAAAATAAGACCGGTGAGGTGATTTATAACCGAGGAGACGGGGTTGTAGAAAAAGGCGTGTTTAAAGATGGCCTGCCAGTGAGCGGTACTTTTTATCTTTCTGAGTTTATGGCTGGCTATCAAAACTCCAAGTGGGATGAGAATATTGCCAAAATAAAACTAGAGACGACTGATGAAGAGTATCGAGTAAGTGCACTGAATGAAGGTGGAGAAGTGCTTTTCTCAGTCACGGAAATGAAGGGCTTAGAAAGTTCTTATTATTTTGAAAAGGTACTGGATCCGTATTCGTTTTATTATAATGTGATGCCGGAGTTTTAAACTTGGCTCAAAGCAATTTCAGGTCGCAATACCTGGCCGTGGCGTAGATAGGCTAATGTATATTCTGGGTTCAATACCGTTTAGTTAGTGTGTATCTGGGATATTGGTTAAATTATTTTTCTTGCTAAAACTCGGTTTAGTATTGAGCTAAGAGCGTAGCACCGCTACGCTCTTAGCTTACTGTTGTTCCGACAGCTATGCTGCGGAACAACTAGCATTGAGTTTTTAACTCAAAACCACTATTCGGTGGTTTGATGGGGAGCTTGGGACGGAGTATCATGGAGGTCTTACTATTATTGGCTCATGAGCATCAATGACACGTGTTGACCTATTTTTTACGTGCACTTTTAAGGATAGTCCTATTAAATTAACATTACTTTTAAAAACACTTCACCATTAATTAATCAGTTCACCAATGCAATCAGGTATTTTTATAATAAAAATAAAGATAATATGGCCATACCTATACGACCCAATAATGATTCATACATGGATTTCAATTTTCATGAACATATCATCAATAACTATCCAACTGAGTCCATTGGAAAAGTAAGGGAGATGGTCATAAAAAAAAATGATTATATCTATGATCCCTCTTCCAAGCATTCGTATCTATATGAGATTTTGGAAGGTGCCGTGAAGTTAGGGAGTTATAAAGAGGACGGAGAGGAGTTTACTTTTGATGTGGTGTTCAAGAATGATTTTTTTGGTGATCTAAAATATTTAAATAGCCAGTTTTTTGAACATTCCAAAGCATTGATAGACACAAGGGTTAGGGTTTATGATCGGGAATTTTTCAAACAGATGGTAATACAAAAGCCACATGTCTCCGAATGGTTTATTTCATACGTGGTAAAAAGGTGGTGCAGTGCCGAAAAGAAGTTGAAAAAACTCAATGAGAAAAGAGCAAGTGAAAGATTGATTTTCCTGAATTCATTCTTTGACATCCAAGTCATGGATATCCATAATACCCCCTATTCGTTGTTAGACCTGCTTACCCAAAAGGACTTGGGAGACATGATGGGAATGACCAGGCAGACGGTGGCCAATATATCCCGTGGTCTTTTTCAAGAAATATAATATGAGGTGCGCCGAAGGTTTTATTAACACACAAAAACCTATTTGGATGTACCTTTTATGAGACAAGTATCTTTTGGTTTATTATCATTTTGTTACCACATAGAGGCATGTTAATTTTTAACATGTGATAGGAAAGTTGACTGATAATTTTGGGAAAAAATTCACCTATTATCACATCACTATGAGTCAAAAGACCTTTATTCAATTTACTACACGGATTGTGTTATGTATGTTGTTTTTGGGAATATCGGCAAAGGCCTACTCCCAAGCGACGAATGCTTCCATTTCTGGAAATGTAACTGACAGCCAAGGTGAGTCACTTGTGGGTGCAGCTATCTTGGTCACCAACAAACAGACGGGCTTTACCGCCTCTGCCATCACCAACATCACCGGAAACTATGTGGTCAACCAACTACCACTCGGTACTGACTACTCCATTACCTGTACATTCCTTGGCTACGGAACCAAAGTTTTCAATGGCTATGAACTTAACCAGGGTGATCGAATAAGACTGGACATCCAGCTGAGCGAAGAAGCACATAGCCTAAGCGAAGTCAGCGTAGTGGCCAATTCCCTTTCCAATAGCATAGACAGGTTTGGGAGCTCTACGGCGGTGACGGCAAAAGACATGGCCACATTGCCTGTAAATGGACGGAATTTCAATTCCTTGGTTGATCTATCGCCCGTGTCCAAGGGAAGTAACTTGTTAGGCCAACTGTATTCATCCACCAATTACACCATTGATGGTATGACCAATAAAAGCCCCTTGTCAAGTGGATCCACCAACAGGGGGCCATTTTCTATTTCGATGGAGGCGATCAGGGAATTTGAAGTAGTTACAAATGACTATGATGTCACCAATGGCCGAAGCGGTGGTGGCATTGTCAGTGCTGTGACCAAGTCTGGTTCCAATACGCTCAGTGGCTCCGTCTTTCTTTACAATAGGGCGGACTGGCTATCCAGTAATTATGATACCCGAGGAAATAAAAGAGAAGATGAGTTTTCCATTCAGCAGTATGGTTTTACCTTGGGTGGGCCCATTATCAAGGACAAGCTTCATTATTTTGTCGCATATGATGGCCAAAGAGATGCCCGGCCATTATATATAGCAGACATCAGGACTGCCGAAGATGAAAACAGGTATAACCTTTCCCAAGAATCACTTGACAGGTACCTACAGATCGGTCGGGACAAATACGGCCTTGCCGACTCACCTCAGACAGGGAGCTTCAGTAAGAAAAGGTACTCTCATACTGCTTTTGCAAGGATTGATTACCAAATCAACCCAGCAAACCTCTTGACGATCAGAAACAACTTTTCACGGGATCTAAATAGCCAAGGGGTCTCGGATAACAGCGCTATCAATTTATATGAAGTATATGGCGACCACCTTTCTACTGCAAACAGCCTAATGGCGTCGTTAAGAACTGAAATAAACAATCAATTGACCAATGAGCTAAAACTCCAGTACCTCTATACGCTAGATGACGGTAGGCCAAATGAACAATTGCCTAGCACCAATATTCCCCGTGCTATTGTCCAACGAGTAGAGTCTGATGTGGATGGAAGCAATGTCAATACAACCATCCAGTTAGGCGGGCAACGATACCTTCCCGAGCGTTTTGAATCGCATGTATATCAGTTGGTCAATAACCTGTATTATACCAAGGGAAACACCAATTTCACGTTTGGGGCGGACTTGCTGCTCAATAACCTGACCTCTCTTGCCACTAGTGAATTTAATGGACGGTTCTATTTTACAGGATTGGAAAATTTTGACAACTTAACCCCATACAGGTATGCAAGGGAAGTAGCTACTGAAGACCCCACTGTCCAACAACGTATTTTTGGAGGCGGGATATATGCTCAAGCGGACACTGACCTTGGCAAAGGCATGAACCTGGTCCTTGGCTTAAGGGGAGACCTCACCAGCTATCAAAACAGCCCGACATTTAACCAAACGGTATATGACGAACTCGGTTTGAGAACTGATGTAAAGACGGGTGGTTTCCAAATCCAGCCACGGTTTCAATTCACTTGGGATATCAATGAAAAGCAACAGGATATTTTGAGAATAGGCGGTGGTGTTTTTGGTTCCGCACTGAACAACTACTCAGATGTGAACAACCTCCAGTTTGATGGTACCAAAATTTTTGCCGTGGACATTACAGGAGACCAAGTGCCTGTACCCGACTTTCCAAGCTACAGAGATGATCCAAGCACAGCCCCGGGCATTGACCTGTTGGAGAACCCGGAAGTGACTCCGATGACCACGATCAATATGAACAGTGAAGACCTCAAGGTACCTACAGTGTATAAGGCAAACCTTATGTACAATAGAATATTCAATGACAGGTTGCGTCTAGGCATGAATTTCATTGCCTCTTTGGCTAGAAATAATTACATGTATGTGGACAGGAATATGGTGGACCAACCATACTTTACCTTATCTGACGAAGGCAACCGTGGGGTATATGTTCCCGCAGCATCCATCAGTACTACCAACGGGAACGCCGATTGGACCCAAGGTAGAAAAACAGATGATATTGGACGGGTACTGGAGCTCAACAGCGAAGGAAAAAACAACACCTATACAGTAGTCATAGATGGAAGCTACCGCTATTACAAAGACGGACAGATCACGGCGAGTTACACTTGGAATGACAGCAAAGACAATACATCATATAATGGAAATGTGGCCAACAGTGCTACGCTTTTCCATATGGTAGTGGACGACCCCAGAGACCTCTCTCGTATGAGTTATTCAAATGGCCAATATCGAAACAAAGTAGTCGTATATGGTACGTTACCATCATTTAAAGGATTTACGGTAGGGGTAAGGTATTCCGGAATAGGCGGAACTCGGTATTCCCTTCGCGTCAACGGAAATGTTAATGGTGACTTTGTAAATTCAAATGACCTGGCATTCGTTTTTGACCCAAGTACTGCAGGCTTATCCGAAAGCATGGTAGAGGGGATGAACAACGTGTTGGCCAATCCTGACAACCTTGCCAAAGACTACATTCGGCAAAGCTTGGGATCGGTAGCACAACGCAATGGAGGCGTAAACGGATACTATGGAAATTGGGATTTACGTGCGACCAAAAAGATCTATTTTGGAGGAAACAGAAAATCAGGTATAGAATTGGGGATGGACATATTCAATATTGCCAATTTGCTTAACAAATCATGGGGAACCAGCAAAAACCTCGGCAACCAGAACCTGCTGACCATCCGTAATTTTGACCCTGAGAGCCAATCCTATATCTACGAAGTTAATCCAAACGTAGGGGTCACTACACCGGGAGGTACTCCGTTCCAGTTACAGCTATCAGGAAAAATATTCTTTTGACCCGTCTTATGCATTAGGAAGCGTAATAGCCTGTCCCAACGATTGTCGGGACAGGCTTGAAACTTCAAGAAAACCAGTTTTCTTGGAGATGGAGGCATTCACTGCAGCGGATCAGGTCGTAATACCTGTGCGCCGTGGCATGGATAGTCTAATGCATATTTGAGGTTTAACCCAGGTTAAAGCTAAAAGAAACACCATTTTCCTTAACGAAAACATCCCTTTTAAAAATCAAATCGAAAGATGAAAAATATAAGATTAAAAAGATGGATGCAGGCCGTCATTGCCTGCATTGCCCTACTGATGTTCCAACACAGGAGCCATGCCCAACATACAGCACTATCTGAGCATGTAGTACTGATATCAATTGATGGTTTTAGGCCTGAGTTTTATTTAGAAAAAGAATGGCCTTCTCCAAATCTCCAAGCGATGGCCAAAGAGGGAGTCAGGTCCCTTGGAGTTACGGGTGTATTTCCTTCCGTTACCTATCCGTCCCATACGAGCATCATCACCGGTTATCCTCCTGCCGTGCACGGTATATATTATAATGCGCCATTTGAGCCTGATGGACAAACGGGGAAATGGTATTGGGAAAGTGAACTGATCCAAGCACCTACACTATGGCATGCCGTACGTGAAAACGGCATGAAAAGCGCCAGTTTCCTATGGCCCGTATCTGTCAATGCCCCTATTGACTATAACATCCCGGAATACTGGAGCCTGGAAGGATATGGAAGAATAGAACCCATGAGAGAAATGGAAAATCCTAAAGGGCTAATGGCCGAAATGGAATTGAATGTACTGGGAAAACTAAATGAAAAGACCTTCAATGGCGATTATCTAAACCGGGAAGACCGGATTGGAGATATGGCCGGATATGTGTTGGAAACCTACCGCCCCAACCTAATTACGGTTCACCTGATTGCAGCAGACCATTTTCAGCATAGTGAAGGGAGAGAAGGCCCCATGGTCTATAAATCAATTGGAGCCATAGATAGGGCCATTGGTAAGATCATGGAGGCTGCGGACAGGGCCGGACTAACGGAGAAAACCACCTATATCATCACTGGGGACCATGGTTTTGTCAATACGCACAGTGCGATTTCTCCAAACATTTGGTTGGTAGAAGCTGGACTAATGGAAAATCAAAAAGACAGAGGGGACTGGAAGGCTGCCTTCCATACCAGTGGTGCCTCGGCCTTCTTGCATTTAAAAGATCAAGACGACCACGAATCCCTAGAAAAGGTGAAAGAAATTTTGAAAAATCTACCTGCTTCTACAAAAAAACTATTTCGGGTAGTCGACAGGAAAGAGCTCGATACGGTTGGGGCTGACCCCAATGCCGTTTTGGCCTTGGCCCCTATCCAAGGTATTAGCTTCTCAAGTGCTACCCAAGGGCCGATCATCAAGCCTGCCGTAGGTGGAACTCACGGGTATTTCCCGGATTTTGACGAAATCGAAACTGGGTTTATTGCTTGGGGAGCGGGGATTGAAGGCAATGTGGAAATTCAGGAAATGAAATTGGTGGATATTGCTGCATTGGTAAACCAGCTTCTTGATCTATCTATGGAGCTACCAGAAAGTACATACTATCCAGGGATGATAAAAAAATAACTGGTATAATCAATTATATAGGAGGCAGGGTTTCCTGTCTCCTTTTCTTTGATAGTATATTTTTCTGCTTGTGCAATACCCCCAAGCCATTGTCTCGGGTTAAAAACCCAAACTTACCTAGCCCCGCAGCCGAGCTGTCGGAACAACAATTGCCTTGGTGGCTTACCTTTTTTAGCCACAAAGTCTCGAAGCCACCAAGAGGGATGAAATGGAGCTTGTCGTGTACTTGGTCTATTACTCTCCAAAATACTTGGCGTCTTGGCGACTTAGTGGCTTCCTATTAATCACAGGAAAATTAAATAGGTGCTCACAGAAAACATGGAAATCTCAGAAAAGCCTTATTTCATTCTGGGTATTCTGTGTGTTCCGTGAGAAATAAAACCTACTGGCAATAAAGCGTATAATCAGGAATCCCGGGTTTAACCCGGATTATGCGTTAGGAATCGTAGTGAGAGCTGAAATTGCAAGAAAATCAGTTAGTTTGGAGGCATTAGCGTAGCACCGCTACGGTTATGCCGAAAACTAAAGTGAAACGGCTGATTTTGAAGCAGTTTCAGGTCGCAACAGATAGGCTAATGCATATTCCGGGTTTAAATGTGTTTGCCCTGTTGTTTTAATGCCTAATCATTTACCTCTTCGCTAAAATCACTACTTTTGCTTTCGACTTGTTTTATTGTGCTAAAACACAAGAAGAACGTATATCGGGCTGGCCTTGCCTTGTTTATGCATTAGGATCGTTATCACCTGTCCGCCTCAGGAGGAGGGCATAGATAGTTCAATGCATATTTCGGGTTCAATTGTGGGCCACTCTTTTTTTGAACCTTATTGATTCCAAATGATTAGTATAACATTCCTAAATAGGCAGTGTATGGTCAACTATTCCATGCTAATATTCATTGTCCTGTGTTCTTTAAAAACAACTGTAATGGCTCAGTCACCTGACAAAAGCCTTTACTTTAAGCAACCTGCCAAAAATTACCTAGAGGCCTTGCCCCTAGGCAATGGGCAGTTAGGGGGAATGGTTTTTGGCAATCCCAATAGCGAAAGGATCGTCTTGAATGAAAAGACCTTGTGGTCCGGAGGAGTACAGGATGCCGATAGGGAAAATGCCCATGTTCATTTGGGTCAGATTCAGCAGTATCTTCTCCAGGGAAAAAACAAAGAAGCTGAACAGCTGCTGCAGGAAAATTTTGTTTCTAAAGGAGATGGGTCAGGCCGTGGAAAAGGGGCAAACGTGCATTATGGCAGTTATCAAACTCTTGGAGACTTATGGATCAACTGGCAGGATACAGCCTCGGCCTATTCTGACTACACTCGTATACTGGACCTGGACAGGGGAGTGGCCACGACGAGGTGGAAAAGAGAGGGGACTTCCTTTTCCCAAATTGGTTATGTAAGCTTGACAGATGATGTGTTGGTCGTCCATTTGACAGCATCTGAGAAAGAGGCCATCTCTTTTTCTCTTGGGCTGGATAGAAAAGAAAATGCCGAGACATACAGCGTGGATACTGATCAGTTGCTAATGCTGGGAGAGTTGCCGGACGAAGACACTACGGGAATGCGGTTTGCTTCGATGGTGAAGATATTTCCAGTTGGTGGTGAGCTCATCCAGAAGGCAGACCAACTGTCCCTGAGGGGAGCAGATGAATGCTTGATCGTATTGGCAGCGGCTACGGACTATGATATAGATAACCCTGCATTACGGGGTGCTGATCCCAAAGAGGAAGTACTTCAAGTTATTAATGACTTTAAACCTAATGGAGCTCAGGCAAGACATGAAAAGGATTTTGGGGCGTTATTTGAAAGGAATAATTTTCAGCTTGATAAGCACGAAAGTAGGGTGGTGAGTCTGAGTACTCCCGAACGGCTTTCTAGGTATGCCGAAGGACATCCAGACAGCCAGCTGCCAGTGCTGTATTTTAACTATGGAAAATACCTTTTGATTTCGTCCTCACAGCCCGGCCAGCTGCCTGCAAACCTCCAAGGAATCTGGGCACCGGAATATCAGGCTCCTTGGAATGGAGATTATCACTTGGACATAAATATTCAAATGAACTATTGGTTGGCAGAGCCGCTCGGCTACGGTGACTTGGCAAAGCCGCTTCATCAATTCACGTCCAATCTGGTGGAAAACGGTCAAAAATCAGCCAAAGCCTATTATAATGCGCCAGGATGGGTAGCCCATGTCATTAGCAACCCTTGGTATTTCACATCTCCTGGCGAGGGAGCCAGCTGGGGATCCACCATGACGGGTGGAGCCTGGCTTACTGAGCATTTGTGGGAGCATTATCGTTATTCCTTGGATACGGCTTTTTTGGCCGCCTATTATCCTGTCCTTAAAGGCGCAGCGGAGTTCCTTTCTTCTGTACTTATCGAAGAGCCTGGGCACCAATACTTGGTCACCGCCCCGTCCAACTCACCTGAGAATGCCTACCTTAAACCCAACGGCTATAAAGGACATACCGTCATGGGACCCACGATGGATATGCAAATCTGCCGGGAGGTTTTTGGGAATACCATTCAGGCAGCCAATATCCTTGGAGAAGATCAGGGTTTGGTCGATCAGCTTACCAAGAAGATGGCGCGATTGGCCCCGAATGAGGTAGGTGAAAAAGGTGATTTGAATGAGTGGCTCCATGATTGGGATGATGCTGATCCACAGCATCGGCATGTTTCGCACCTCTATGGCTTACACCCCTACGATGAGATTACCCCTTGGGGCACTCCCGAATTGGCCAATGCCGCTAAGGCTACCTTACTGCAGCGAGGTGATGGAGGTACGGGATGGAGTAGGGCTTGGAAAATCAACTTCTGGGCAAGATTGGGCGATGGAGACCATGCCTTGGTACTGCTCCGAAAGCTCCTTCAGCCAGCAGCTGGTGACGGGACCAAGATCGTTATGAGCAATGGCGGTACCTATCCCAATTTGTTTTGTGCTCACCCTCCATTTCAGATAGATGGAAACTTTGGCGGAACGGCAGGGATTATCGAGATGCTCTTCCAAAGCCATGGGGAGCAAGAGACCATTCGGCTGATCCCTGCGCTACCTGCAGACGCATCTTGGCAGGCAGGCGAAGTAAAAGGCATGCAGGCAAGGGGCGCATTTACAGTGGATTTTAAGTGGGAAGAAGGAAAAGTGGTCTCAGGAAGAATCACTTCTCTTAAAGGAAGGGAATGTAGTTTGTTATTGCCAAAAGGAATGATGCTTATAAATGAAGAAGGGGCTACTATTGTTACCAACCAACTTGATGGCGACAGTGAAGTAGTATTTGAGACCCTTCCCAATCAAACCTTTTCTTTGATGCCCCTTTAGCCCGGAATCAACGCTGTTTAGTTAAGGGTGTTTTTCCCTTTTAATGTGTATATGAGCTCTTTTTTTACTTTGGCCGCGAATCCCCTATCATCTTGGCGGGTTTGGAAGTGAACTTGGTGTTGACTACGGGGATCGTCCCCTCAGTGAGGGTGATATGTGCTTGGATTACGTCTTTTTTTTGATGCTCAATGGGATCACTTAGTTCGTCATCTATATGGAATTGCTTGGAAGTTTTGATAAATATTTCCTTGGCTTTTATGGTTTCTATTTCTGGTGTAGCGTAGTTGGAGTAGTGAGATTTTAAATAATTGCCTAATTTTTTCCTCTCATGTGCTGCCACCAAGAAAACATCCAGAAAACGGTCATGGCTTACTGCATCCGGGGCTAGCGAAAGTGCTGGTCCCATGCGTTTGGAATTCATGATTTCGACCCATAAGTAGTGTCCCGAATAGTCTCGTGAGTCCAAAGTGATTTCGTAGTTGGAAGGGGTCAAACGGGAATATTCTTTTAGTGCTACCTTCTTGCCTGCCTGGATTTTATTGGTGTCGTCATTATGTTGATGAAGATGATCACTGTCCAGCAGGTTTTTGAATAGCCCCCAGCCGATGGATTCTACAAAATAATAGGAGGTATGAGGAGTCGTTGCCTTCCCGACAGAAAGAGGGTAAAAGATGCCCTTATGCCAAGATTTTAGTGTTGCTGCCAAGTTGTTTTCCACGCACAGTCCATTTGCAATATTATTGGCATTTCCAAAAGGAAGAATGGCAATAGGGTTGGTTATTCCCTGCTTTTTCATTGCTCTGATGATTTTTTCGATGGTACCGTCACCGCCTGCGATGATGAGAAGGTCAGCTGGTGAGTTCAAGGCATGGCGATAGTCGTCCTCTTTGGTGTTTATGGCCAGGATATTGGCGCTGTAGTTGGTCAGGAATGCCAAAGTACTGTCCAGATCAAATTCCCCTTTTCCTGCTGTTGGGTTGTACAATAATGTTATGTCCATTTTAATTAACCTATATAGTTTGTCATTCTGTTCCTGCGATGCTTTATAGCAGCGCATGCATTAGTCTATCTACGCCATGGCACACAGGTACTGCCATTTGATCCGCCTCAGTGGATGCTAACACCTCCAGACTATCTGATTGCGCTTTCACCTCTTCCCGGAATCTTTTGGGGGAGGCTATAACGATTCTTAATGCCTAAATCGAGCTTAGCCGCTTATAAATGGAGAAAAAAGCCCAGGAAACCATCCGGGGCTTTTTGGTTTGCATCATAAAGTGAAATGGAAAATCTACAATACGTTTTTGTTTTCGGAAACGCCATAGTAGGCGTTTACTTTATTTATAAAATCATACTGGGGGCCAGTTGGCCAATTGTCCTTGTCAAATCCCGGGGATTTTTCCAGACTTTCTTTATTTACATCCAAAATAATGACTTCGTCTTGGTGATTGTCCAAGGAAAGTGCCTGCCAAGGAATGGCAAAATACTTACTTCCTAGGTTAAGAAAACCTGTGTCAACTTCCAGTACCACATAAGCGATATGGCCAGTACTTGTTTCTATCATGAGGTCTTTGATACTGCCAATTTTTTCATCCTGTGGCGTCTTTACGGTGGTTCCAGATAGTGAACTGGATGATAAGATCAAATCATTCACTTCGTTTCTCATCGTTTTATGGTTAAATTGGTAAATATTCAGGTACCTGATTATATTCAATACCCATACCAATGAGGGTGGACTTGGTAGGAGGGTAAAATAGCGCAGTATAGGCCCGGTAAGGATGTAGGAAGCCGGGAACACTATTCTGAGAAAAGTGGCACATTGTGGCCAAAGAAAATAGCAGGATCACCCATAAGACCTGTTCTGTTAAGAGCTTTATTATGAACTAACCAACTTACTTAATATAGAAATCCCCGAGAAATATGGAGATCAATTTGAAAATTGACTTGAATGTACTGTGTAAAACCATCGTTAAGGAAATGTTGGAAGAGGAAGGGATTACCTATGAACTCCAATCCTCCACTACAGTAAAGGTGCTATCCTCCCCAAGCGTAGAAAAACTCAATCATTTGGCCCAGCGGATGAAGCCTTATGGGATTACTATCATTGATGACCAAAAGGAGGCAATGGTGCAAAAAATAAAAACCATCATCATCGATATGGTCAGGGGAGAGGGAGGTAGCCTGCCGGTAAATACCTCTTCGTACTTAAGTGAAAAACTGGGGTTTAGTTATGGTTACCTTTCCAATCTTTTTTCTGAAATGACCATGACCACTATTGAGAATTTCCTTATTATGCAAAAGATCGAGATGGTGAAGCACTTGTTGTCCACCCACAATTTAACACTTACCGAAATCGCCTACCAGTTAAACTACAGCAGCGTCGCCCATCTGTCCAATCAGTTCAGAAAGACCACTGGTCTGACCCCATCGGCTTTTCAAAGGATACTGGCCCGAAAGAGAGCAACACAACAGGCCTAAACTGAGGTGAAGTAATCAGGTAATAATATAAAACTGGATGTAAATGATGTAATCCTTTCGCCTGTGTTTGGCTCCATAATTGGATTGTTTGAATATAAAAAGACAATTATGGAAGAAAATAAAGGAAAACCCGGACAGGTACAATCGCACCAACCAGGGAAGGAACATAAAATGGATCCCACACCAGAATACCTCAAGCCTAATTACAAAGGTAGTGGTAAGCTTAAGGATAAAGTGGCCATTATCTCTGGTGGTGATAGTGGAATAGGAAGGGCGGTAGCGGTGCTGTTTGCCAGTGAAGGAGCAAAGGTCGCCATAGCTTATTTGGAAGAAGATAGAGATGCAGAAGAGACCAAACGACTGGTGGAAGAGCAGGGTGGCAGCGCTCTCCTTGTCAAGGCGGACCTCAGTAAGAAGTCTGCCTGTAAGAAGGTGGTTTCGGAAACGCTGGAAACGTTTGGCCAATTGAATATAATAATCAATAATGCCGCCCAACAATATGTGCAGAGACAATTGGAGGATATCGATGAAGAGCAATTGAGGAAGACCTTTGAAACCAATATTTTCTCTTACTTTTTCCTAACACAAGCAGCCCTTCCCCATTTGAGCAAGGGCGATTCTGTGGTTAACACAGCCTCAGTAACGGCGTATAGAGGAAAACCAGAATTGATCGATTACTCATCCACCAAAGGGGCTATAGTAGCCTTCACTAGGTCACTTTCTACCAGTTTGGCATCTAAAAATATACGTGTAAATGGCGTGGCTCCTGGTCCGATTTGGACTCCGTTGATTCCTGCTTCTTTTTCCAAAGAAGAAGTTGGGGAGTTTGGCGTTCATGTGCCGTTGGGCAGACCCGGTGAGCCTTCGGAAGTGGCTCCTGCATTCTTGTTTCTTGCTTCTGATGAAGCCAGCTATATTACAGGCCAGTTTATCCATCCGAATGGCGGTGAAATCCTCAACACGTGATTCGCAGCGCCTTAAGTAATAATGATCCCATTCGTTAATAAACTCAAAAAATCAATAGTATGAAAAACCAACAATTATTTCCTTCAGCGATCTATGAAAATCTTGTGCAAGTGAAGGAAAGTAAACAGAAAGAAGCCAACGACCGGAATGGTTTTAATACCAATGACCGGTCTAGTGATAAAAGAACCGAGGATGTGAATAAAGAAGAAGCCTCCTTTCCAAGTTCAAATGGTAAAACGAAAAATAAAACGTATCCCGAAAGGCCATATGGAAAACGGTCAAAGTAATTTTATAGGATCAAGCCATATTTCTGGGGAACGATAAATTTCTTTATTTATCGGAACAATGATACGCCACCGAGGCTCCAAAATACAACGCAACTATAAATCCCTTTCAGTACAGCTTTCAGTACGCACTTGGTGTCTTTGGGATTATGTGGCCTATTTATATAAACGACCATTCGTGGTTTTACCATTAGCAAACTGGCAGTCCCCAGCTTTTATGCTTGGTCCATTTTATTCTGGGTTTAAGCTGCTATCCACACACCAGTTACCACAAATACAAGCCCTAAGCTGTTCGGGGTTCGCAACCCCGAACCGAGATAATGGGGTTTTAAAATCCCCCTAGGCCATTTGTGAATAGTACATAAATATAGCCAATGGCCCTGCGCTTTACGGTGTATTTTGGCATGGGGCACTTTGGCTATTTTTTTATCCTGTAATTCTTATGGCCTGTCCCCATTACGAGGGCGTTGAAGCAATGTAGCTTCTGGATTTATTCTGATTCTCCAGGAGATTCTTTGATGGTAGCCAGATTACCCTGAAGGTAATCTTCACAAGCAGAGGCACAAGCACGGCATGCTTTGGCACATAGGTCACAATGATCGTGATCATGCTTTTCACATTCATCAGCACATGCTTCACATATCGTTTTACAATAGGCCACCAGTGGTTTTACATTGGAGAAAGAGGTGCTCAATATTTTTGAAACCAAGGAGCAAATGTCACCGCACACTTTACAGTTACGGATACATTCAGCCATACCACTGGGTTCGTCCAGACAAGCATCCGCACAGTAGAAACAAGTGGAAGAACATTCGTTTAGTATTCTGAAAGTTTGGGTATTGATCATAATAGTTGAGGTTTAACCCGGATTATGCGTTAGGAATCGTAGTGAGAGCTGAAATTGCAAGAAAATCAGTTAGTTTGGAGGTATTAGCGTAGCACCGCTACGGTTATGCCGAAAACTAAAGTGAAACGGCTGATTTTGAAGCAGTTTCAGGTCGCAACAGATAGGCTAATGCATATTCCGGGTTTAAGTATACATTCATCATAAATCAAAATCCCTGCCTGCTAGGTCGCAATAGAGATAGTATAGGGAGGCAGTGTAAAAGTTTTTTGTAACATATTGGCAAATGGCAGTTGGGGCTATGTCGTTTAGTTTGATTTCGGTGTGATTATTTCATGAATGCTTTTGCTTTTTAATAGTATGAAAATGTTTTGTCGCTTTTATATTACACTTTGTAGGGAATGGTTCCCATAAAGGATATTAATTATATAAACCTTGGGTAAAATAGTGTAATGTAATGGGGGATATATCAACTTAACTTTATAAAACACTAGCAATAGAGCTAAAGAAATTTTATCCATTCATTTAATTATAAAGTCTTATGGAAAGCATTCTTATCGTTGATAATCAAGTCTCCGTTTGTAATTTGTTAAAAAGATACCTGACCGATAACGGTTATACGGTGGATACAAGCACCCAGGCAACACATGCCATCCAGTTGATGAAAGATAATCATTATCAGTTTGTTATCAGTGATTACCGGTTGCCCAAAATGGAAGGGAATGTGTTTTTTCATATGATCAAGAGTATCAGCCCTAAGAGTAGGGTGATTTTTACTTCCAATCAGGTAAATCTAAAGAATGTGGTCAATATGATTCGGGAGGGAGCTTCAAGTTACTTGGCAAAGCCCTTAAATCCGGATGAGCTGGTGGAAGTCCTGAAACAAAAGCCTAGATCAGTACCCTCCCCATCAGCATCAGAGAAAAAGGAGGCTGCTGTAGAAAAAATGCCAGATTATGTAAATGGTGAAAGTAAAAGGGCCAAAGAGGTAGAATTTAAAGTAGGCAAAGTAGGCCCAACTAACTTTTCGGTAATCTTGGAAGGTGAGACGGGGACAGGAAAGGAATCCTATGCACGATTGATCCATCACTGTAGTGAGAGAAAAGAAAAGCCTTTCGTAGCAGTTGATTGCGGCTGCCTGTCTCGGGAGTTGGCGGGAAGTGAGTTGTTTGGTCATGAAAAAGGAGCTTTTACAGGCGCAGTCACTCACAAGACAGGTTTTTTTGAGATGGCCAATGGCGGCACCATATTTCTAGACGAAATCGCCAATCTCAGTAGTGAGATCCAGATGGCTCTTTTGAGAGCACTGCAGGAGAAGATCATCAGAAAAGTGGGAGGTACCAAGGAGATTCCGATAGATGTAAGAATTATAGCTGCCACAAACGAAGATTTGTTTTCTAAGTCAGGGACAACTGGCTTTCGCGAAGATCTATTTTATAGATTGAGTGAGTTTGTCCTTAAAGTCCCACCACTAAGAGAGAGGGGAGACGATATATATCAGTTCATTGATTTTTTCCTGAAAAAAACTACGTTGGAGCTGGGGCAGAAGGAAACCCCGAGATTTACGGATGAAGCGATGGCTTGTCTTGTTGAATATCAGTGGCCAGGAAATATCCGAGAGCTTAAAAATGCCATCAGAAGGGCCAGCCTTTTTGCCAATAGTAAAAATCTCATCCCTGCCTCTGCACTTCCTGAAATGATCAGAACCAGTAAGCTTAGGAATGCTTCGCTTTCCTTATCCAGGGAGGGCAATTCTGAACCGGTAGGTAAGCAAGAATATAATGAGCGAAAAGACCTGAAATCTGTTGCATTGATGGCTGAATCAGAAAAGATCAAAGAAGTTTTGGAAGATGTAAAATACAACAAGACCAAAGCCGCACAAAAGTTAAACATTCATCGAAAAACACTATATAGCAAGCTGAAAGCCCTTAATATTTCTTATTGACCAAGCCCTTGCTTGCCAGTACCTTTTGGATGCGTGGCTGGAGGAACCACAGCCCAATGGGAAATACCAATGCCATGATAAACTCGCTGAAATATTCAGTCTTATGTGGCTCACGGTTTCTTTCGGCCATTACCAGCAAATAGGCCAGGTGATTTAGACTGATCAACAATAAGGAAAGGGATATAAATAATATGATCGCTAGGATGATGGTCAGCGATGGAGATTCTTCGACGATATCTTTTTGATCGATAAAGTCCTTTGACATAATCCCCCCTGTATGAAAGTAAAAGAGGGCGAGGATACCAAAAACGAACGAGACCAATAGGGCTAATGAAAAAGTGGAACTGGCCGTGATCTTTTTGGTATCCATGGCCTTGCTTAGGTGTAAAATGACCGACCATATCCATAAGTAAAAGGTGATCACACCTATAAGTAGGCCTGCCAAATTGATATTTGACAAAGTCTGAGGAGGCAAACTGGCACCGGATAGGTAGGTGATGTTGGTTCCCAGACTCGTGATAAATGGAATCCCCGCAATGATCAGGAAAATCACGTAATGTTTCATTTTGATCAATAGGTCCATGATATAGTTTGTTTAAACGGGCGTTAATTACATTTTTTCTTTGTGAGATGTGGTGCTCCAAGCCATTAGTCTGTTCCCTATTTCATTTTCGATCCGGAGATTTTCTTTTAGCAGTGGCAGCGCCTCTGTTTGATTTAACTGTCGTGCTATTTCTTCCATCCAGCGATAGGAAAATTGCACCATCGAATTTATGGCTAATATGGCCTGCGATAGCTGAAAATGGTCTTGTGGCAGTCCATTGGTGCTCGTTCCATGAGCGAAACATTGGTCCAAAAGAAAATCCATTAATATGTTTTTCTTGCCACCTATAGGTAAGTCAATGAGCAAAAATGTTTTGTGTAGGTTTTCTATTTGGATGGCCTTACCAAGTTGGAAGTTGGCCAGCAGCTGATCGGGTAGCCACCTGTCATTGTGGATGCGAAGGATATTGATACATTTTAATAACTTCATTTCACCTTGGTGGACTTCCATACACTTGTACATAAACCACTGGTGAAGATCACCATTTGGATGTTCGATAGGATGATGCGGAGTGGGGGCGTCTTCAAAAATCATGGGCATATATTTTATAGTTGGAATAAGGTAGGTAAGTCGATGATATCTGGTTCTTTACTTCCTATCGTTTATACTCTACTCTATGATTACTGCGAATAATAGACCACTTCATAAACTGAATAAAAATATGTTGTCTAATTTTAAAATTAAATGACCCAGAAGATTTGAACGGTAGTGCCTGTTGTTTCGAGGGAGATTTGAAAGGTAGATTTCGAGGATTTTTGGCGGATTAATAGTAGTAAAGGCGAAGTCCTGTTTAAGGCATGTTACAGGGGAGTTACAAATTGTAGCTTTGGATTGACAGCTGCATAATGGAAGGAATATACGTATATATCCAATATTTCGGTGTTTGTGTATGGTTTTGTTGGGTTTTTAATTGAAAGTAAATAAAGTGAATTTTATTATAAAATATTGAATAAATTAAGCGGTACTGGTAAAAAATTACTTGTTTTAGATTTTTTATACTACTAAATTAGACAGCGCCGTTTAAAGACCCTGTGTGTTTGTAAATGCAATAAATCCCAATTCACCATTCACTTTCTATTTATCAGGTCAATTAACCTGTGTGCCGAAAGTGTGATCACATTATTTCTGTACTTAAATTTAAAATTGACCTAATGAACCAAAAGACGATTCGGATATTGTTGGCTGATGATGATGAGGATGATAGAATGATGTTTAGGGATGCCATTATGAAGGTGCCACTGAAGACGCAGGTGGAGACCGTAAATGATGGAGTGGAGCTATTGCAATATTTGGCCAATTCCAGTAGGGATTTACCACATATCCTTTTTTTGGATCTTAACATGCCCAGAAAAAACGGACTGGAATGTTTAAAAGAAATAAGGTCAAAAGAGAATTTACGGGATTTGTCCGTAGCGATTTATTCCACTTCAAATGCGGAAAAGGATGTGGAAGAGGCGTTTGTTAGTGGGGCTAATATTTATATAAACAAGCCGAATGACTTTGGTTGCCTTAAGAAAGTTTTGACAAAAGTACTCTCCGTAAATTGGCAATATGTTACTTCTGGCATGGATAGAGATACTTTTTTATTGAGTGTATGAAGGAAAAATAGGATATGCTTAGACACCTTGGCCGTTCAGAAATCATCCTAAATTTTATATTTATTTCGACTGTTGTATTGTTGGTGGTGATTGCTGGATCCAGCTTTATCCAGCACCAACTGCTCCTCAAGAGTCAAAATGACATCATCCAGTCACACCATTTCAATTACTCCTTGCAAAACCTTATCGTAGAGGTGTCCGATATGGAGTCGGCCGAGCGTGCCTATGTAGCATCTGGGGATAAACGATTTTTAAATAATTATGGAGCTATCAAAGACTCTGTTTATAATACCATACGAGAGATCAGGCAGCTGGCCATTTCGGCCAATGTCCCCCCCGCCACAGTGGATTCACTTCAGTTTATCGTCCAGGGTAAATTGGACCATTTGGAAAAAGTAATTGCATTATATGGTGACGGTAAGACCTTCGTACAGTTACAAGATGAATTTGTAGAGGGTGACAGTCTTATGCGCAATATAAAGACAGCTACCAGTATGATGGGCTATGTGACTTATATGTTGTTTCAAGACAGAAAACAGTACTTGGAAAAAAAGAACAAAGACTCTCCTTATTTCACGGTTATTACTTTTCTGTTTTCACTGGCCTTGTTTACAACGGCCTATTTCAAGATAGGCAATGATTTAAGAAAGCAAAAACGTACGCTTAATCAACTTGAAATTAACCATGAGATCTTCGAGAAGGCCGAGGCAATGGCAGAAACGGGCCATTGGAAATTTGATCCCGAGGAGCGGGAAATCACCCTGTCCAATAATCAATATAGGCTTTTAGGGTATGAGCCGAAGGAGATTTCCCCAGATTTTTGGTTTTTTATCCGTCATGTGGATAAAAAAGACAGAAAGCAGGTCGTAAATGTCATAAGAAAGGTAGAGAGTGGCCTGTCGGCAGAATCCATTGATGTCCGCATATTTACTGCCTCTGGGCAAGAAAAATGTCTTCAAATGGTGATTAAGATGCATGTAGATGAATTTGGTAAGAAAACCGTTATTGGCGTGAACAGGGACCTTACCAAGATCATCGCATCCAAACAAGAGCTTCAGGAGTTGAATAAGAAATTGACTGTTCAGAACAATGCCTATAATAATGCAGAAACAATAGGCCAAATGGGGAGTATTTCCATGGATTGTAATACAGGTCAATTATCCGCATCTGATAACATGTTTGGGTTACTTGGGATGAGCAGTGCGGGAGATCTTTCTGATATTTCAAAATTCAAAGCCTGTATCCACCCAGAGGACCAAGCAGATTTAGAAGGGTATTTTACCTGTAATTCTTCTGCTACTGATCACGACTGGGTGAGCTTTAGGTTGATGAGGGATAGTGGTGAATATATCTATGTAAGTTCTCTCAAAAAAATAGTGGAAGAGTCTTGGGGAAAAATACTGACCACTGTAGTCCGGGACATTACTGCCGAGCGGGAAGCGGAATTGAAGTTAAAAGAACAAAATGCAGAGTTGAAAAAGATCAACGAACAGCTTTCCTCTTTTAATCATATCGCAAGCCATGACCTACAAGAGCCACTAAGGAAGATCCAGACGTTTATTTCCCGTATCAATGAAGACATCGATCAGGTTCCAGAGGACCTGGTCTATTACTTTGTAAAAATCCAAAAGTCTGCTGAAAGGATGCAGCAGTTGATCTTGGATTTACTTGATTTCAGTAGGGTGAGCAGGATAGAGGATGAGTTCAAGACAGTGGCGCTAAATGAGCTGGTGAGTAAATCGATCAATGAAATGGCTGTTGCCATTGAAGAAAAAAAGGGAAAAGTCCATTGCGAAAAGTTGTCAACCATAAAAGTGATTCCTTTCCAGATTATTCAGCTATTCACCAATTTGATCAGTAACTCCCTTAAATATTCTGCTCCAGATAGACCGCCTGAAATCCATGTTTCCGCTAGTCCGGTGAATGAAGAAGAAAGAGCGGCAATAGGTCGTTCAAAACCTGAAAAATTGGTGAAGATCATTTTTGAAGATAATGGAATTGGGTTTGAGCAAGAATTTGCAACGACTATTTTTGAGCTTTTTCAGCGACTGCATCCGAAGACCAGTTACTCCGGAACAGGAATAGGCCTGGCGATATGTAAAAAAATAGTTCAGATCCATCGGGGAGAGATTTTTGCCAATAGTGCACCTGGAAAAGGAACGAAGTTTACGATTATTCTTCCGGAAAATTGAACATTTCTTTATGAAAATGGTGCAAATAATCTATAAAATGATGTAACACATCGTGGGTAAAAACTATTTACCTTCACTTATAAAGATAGGCACAAAAAGATAGTTTGACATAACCAAAAAATGGAGGAATTATGAATAAAATTAGCTTAATAGTAGGTTTAGCTCTTTTTTTATTTGTGGCAGCCTGCGATGAAGGAAATAATAATACAGACCAAGCCTACGAGTCTCCCAATACGGTGGCTCCAGGGCCAAAGACGATAGATATGGATCCTTTTCAAGTGACATATGAGGACATAGAAGAGGAGAATATGAAGCTTGGTGATGATCTCAATAAGCTGAAGGCAGAAAAGTCTGAACGTGCTCTAGGCAATGAAGGTGCTGAGTTTGACCAGTTGGTAAGCCAAGCTGAAGAAAAAGTAAATGACCTAGAGAAGAAGGCCGAGGAGTTTCAATCTGCTGCCGAAGAAGAGCAAAAAGAAATCTATGATGAAATTAAAGAAATGAAAAAGCAGGTAGAAGATAAAATGGATGAGATCGAAAACCGCTTTGATAAAAACAATTCATAAGCCCGTATAGCGTATACGTCCGCCAATTTTACACAGCCTGTAAGATAGGTGTAACTGACAGCTGAATAAGCCCCTCCTTGAATATCAGGTAATGGTAGTTCAGGGAGGGGCTTTTTGTGTCTTAACAAATTGTGTCTTAGCAAAAGTGGGAACGTGAACAGTCCAGTCTTGGCTGAATAGGGATAATGGTAATCATACAAGATCACAGCGTAATGGTGTAATATGTTCGGTACTGTAAATAAGTAAATTGTATTTAAATCTTTACACCGATTTGTGGTGCATCAACCAAAAAAAACAACTAGTTATGAGAAGTATCTTGTATATAATTGTCGTGATTGTATTGATCAGTTGGGTAATGGGTGCCTTTGTTTATGATGTAGGCGGTTTGATCCATATACTGCTGGTCGTAGCCTTGATTGCATTTATTTTATCCTTTATTAAAAGACCCCGCTGATGGCTGGCGAAACCAAAAAGTTAGGGTAGAGCTGTTGGTTGGTGTTTGTCCCCGTAGAATAAATGCTATGACAAGCTACTAACGGATAACAGTGTCCTTGTCAGCAATAATGCTAGGCGCTTACTTGGCCATCGGCCAGGACTCAGCCATATGATAAAAGAGGTTGTCTCAAGTTAGTTAACTACAAGAGACAACCTCTTTTTGTGTTTGCTGTTGATTTAGAGGTTCCACCCAGGTTTAATCTTTATAACCAAGCGGTATTAAACCCGGAATCAATGCCGTTTAGTTAGTGTGTATCTGGAAAATATGGGTTCTATATTTTTTCCTTGGGCAGTTATTTTTCTAGCTAAATTCCTAGGTGGTTTTCATCCCTTTACCTTTGTTACTTTTTTGCTTCAGGTCAAAAAAGTAACCAAAAAACCCCGCCGCTGTGCATCTATTGGCCTAAAATTAAAACCTTCCCTCATGCAGGCAAACTCCTCCTGTCTAAAGCCAAGCAGGCCTATCTAAAGCCCGGTACCTTCTTTAGCTGCCAACATTCTTTTTGGCCAGCATTTCGTCAAACAAGCCTGCCTTTTTGCCCGCCCACTTTTTAATTTCTTAACGCCCAATACCTGCAAGGCGGATCCATTTTGTACATATTTTAAAAGGCCATGGATTAAAATCATAACTCTCTCAATGGACGATCCGTATTGGAAAATATTTTTAACTAAACGGCATTAAACCCGGACTATGCATTAGCCTATCTACGCCACGGCGCACAGGTATTGCGGTCTGAAACTGCTTCAAAATCAGTTGCTTCGCTGCTGTTTTCGATTTCACCATAGCTGTGCTATGCCTCAATCTCCAAACAGTCTGATTTTCTTGCAGTTTCAAACCTTCCCGATAGCTATCGGGACTGGCGATGACGATTCCTAATGCATAAACCGGGTTAATTCTGGGTTGAGGAGGTGGACTGTCTAGCCAGTACCCTCTTTGCTAAGCGATCAAAAGGGATTTATGCTGGCTTATAAGAGAGCTAAACAGGGAGGTCTCCGGCTTCCTCACGCTTCCAAAACCTGTAATTGGCGACAGCCTTTATAAATTGGTCAATTTCACCATTTAGAACAATCCCTTCACTGGCATTTTCGTTGTTGTCAACCAACTGTGCCGAGCGAGTGGATCGCCACAGAAGAGACCCCATGTCATCCATTCCGATTGCCTTGCAATGTTTGAACATTTCTTCCACAAAAAGGACAGCAGCAGGGGTTTTGCTCAAAAGCTCATCACTTTTGGTTCCTTTTGGTAAGTATAGCGCATCAAAAAGTACCGAAGCAGTGGAATGGAGCGTTTTCTGGATATCAATGGATTGGTTGTCCATGGTTTTTATCTTGCCAAGGGTGGGAGCGATGATGGTGATCTTTGCCCCTTCGGATTTTGCCTTTTGCTGTAGTTTTTCGATAGAATCGATATTAATTCCTTCCGCTACCAGTACTGCGATGTTTCGACCTTGGATAGAGTCCGTTGTAATGTGCTCCATGCTGAGTGCGGCGGATTTTTCTATGGAAGGTGAGGCAGGACCGGATTGAAAATCCTCAGGATTGCCATCTGCTGGTATACTTTGGTTCAGCTCATTATCCAGTTTGACGGGTGTTTCTACCCCGATGTGTTTGGCCACTTCATCGGCCAAGTCCATATCGACTTCCTGCAACTGAGCAATCATGCGCTCTTGGATTGCTGGCATGCTCACCTTTCCGAGCTCAAATTTAAGCGCATTGGCGATATGTTTCTTTTCTACCTCGGTTTGGCTATTATAGAACAGCTTGGCCTGGCTATAATGATCATGGAAACTTTTGCTTCGCTCTTTGGTTTTATTTCCTGAAACTGGCTCGGCATAGTGAGCGTAGCCTCCTTCATGCATGGCCGCTTGAAAAGGGCATCCACCGCCTGTTTGATTGGGGTGATAACTGCTCTGGCCAGCGTTTATCGTTTGGCGCATATGCCCGTCCCGTTGATTGTTATGGACTGGAGTAACGGGCCTATTGATTGGGATCTCATGAAAATTGGGGCCACCTAACCTGATCAGTTGTGTGTCGGTATAGGAAAATAACCTGCCCTGAAGTAGTGGGTCATTGGAGAAATCTATACCGGGCACCAAATGGCCTGGATGAAATGCCACCTGTTCGGTTTCTGCAAAGAAGTTAGCTGGGTTCCTGTTGAGGACCATTTTGCCGATGATCTTTACAGGTACCAGTTCTTCAGGAATGATTTTAGTAGGATCCAATAGGTCAAAATCAAACTTATGCTCATCCTCTTCACTTACCAACTGAACTCCCAATTCAAACTCTGGATAGTTTCCATCCTCGATGGATTGCCAAAGGTCCCTTCTCAGAAAATCAGGGTCATTTCCTGAGATTTTCTGTGCCTCATCCCACGTGACAGAATTCACTCCGAGTTTTGGTTTCCAGTGGAATTTTACAAAATGCGGCTTCCCTTCACTGTTTATAAACCTGAATGTATGGATGCCAAAGCCCTCCATCATGCTAAAACTTCTTGGAATGGCCCGATCACTCATCACCCACATGACCATGTGTGTGCTTTCGGGCATTAATGAAATAAAATCCCAAAAGGTATCATGAGCGGAAGCTGCCTGGGGGATCCCGTTATGCGGTTCGGGCTTGACAGAATGGATCAAGTCTGGGAATTTTACGGCATCTTGGATAAAAAATACCGGCATATTATTTCCAACTAGGTCGAAATTCCCTTCTTGCGTGTAAAATTTCACCGCGAATCCCCGCACATCCCTTGCGAGATCTGTAGATCCTTTGGAGCCAGCTACCGTGCTAAAACGGACAAAAACAGGCGTCTGGGTGCCTGCTTCCTGAAGAAAACCAGCTTTGGTATATTCTCCCATATTTTCGTAAGCCTCAAAATATCCATGAGCTCCGGCACCTCTGGCATGTACCACACGCTCGGGAATACGCTCATGGTCAAAATGCGTCATCTTCTCACGGAAATGAAAATCCTCCATGATAGATGGCCCCCTTTGGCCGGCTTTTAATGTGTTTTGGTCATCGTTGATACGGGCTCCTTGATTGGTGGTCAGGAATTGATCCTCCCCATTCGCCGTGTGGGAGTTGAGCCCTTTTTCTTTATCTTTTGCAGAAGACTGTTGATTTTCTTTTTTTGACATAGGTCTGTGATTTAATGGTTGTTAAGTACTGTGTATATTATAAAGTGATTTTTCAAAATATCTGCGGAAAGAGAAGAACGGCACACCGGGATTTAATGTGCAGTAGTCTACTTTCAATAGGTAAAAATTAACGCTATCATCATGCCGATCATGTCCTTATTTTAAGCACAGGAATGGCCAAGGCGGTTTTTTAAATCCATAGGCACGATTAGCTGACAAATTTATGTTTTGCTAAATAAATAAATAGGGTGATAGCATAGGAATGGAGTGTAGCTGATGTGACAAATTGTTGATACCAGGTAACAAACTTCTTGGTGGGTTTGTATTGGTTTTGCCATGTTGAAAAGCGTCTCCAAGTATCAGCTTACTTGTTTCTTGTTGGTTTAGAAAAGCAATAGATAGGCTTATGCCTGTTTTGGTTTAAACTTTACAATATTGGATTGAATTATTGTAATAAAATAGGGAGGGTTTGGAACAGAACTTGGATGATTATACAGAAACTAAGTGAAGTTATCGATCATCTCAATACTGGAGCAGAGAAACCAAAAAATGACCTGTCTTCAAATCCAAGTTGAGAAGTTAACTTGATTATAATGAAAGACTTAAGTGTTGGTCTTTTGTTGCTGGAATTAAGGCTTTTATCAAACTAACCAAAATAAAACAACCATGAGTGAAGCACAAGAAAAAATCAAAGGAAACTGGAACGAGTTGAAAGGAAAACTCAAACAGGAATATGGAGAGCTCACTGACGATGACCTGTATTATGAAGTCGGCAAGGAGGATGAGCTCTTAGGTAGGATCCAGAAGCGTATAGGTCGGCCAAGAGAAGAACTGGAAGGCTTGATCATGCGAACAACGATAAGGTAAGTTGGCCCGCATTATGCAGTAAATAAGCTATTGAGGTTTTAAAATAGCGTTGAACCCCGGTTTATGCATGAGGAATCGTCATGGCCTGTCCCCATCCATAATGTGAGATTCAGGGATTGGGAAGGAGTTTGCTAGGTGATCTTTTGTTGACCATGGTGGAGCTTCTTCATAGAGACAATCGAACCGGTCAGACTGTCTTGTTTTTTTGTGGAAATAATTAGTGCAAATATTTAGAAATGGGGTTAACCTAAAATGAACATGGAAATAGATTCTTATGGTAAATCAATAGAAACGGTGGAGCGGATTTTAAGGCAGCTAAAAAAAGGTAAGGCAGCGCCCGATGAAATCCTTAAAATGACCAAAACCGCAAATGGAGAATTAAAAGGGTGCCTTAAAAAGATAGAATTCTTAGAGAAAGAATTGAATAAATGGGTGGACAGTTCTCTGCTGTGACTTTTGTGTTTTGGACGAAGGATGCTTCCTGATAGTGCCAATGCCGTCGGTGTTGGAGTACTGTATATTGTTGTCGACATCTATGTAGCTAAATATCTGATTGACTGGCAACTGATTTAAAAGCAATTCAGAACTGCAATGCCTGTGCGCCGTGGCTTAGGTAGGCAAATGCCTATTTCCATCTAACTTCGGAAGGCTTTTATAACGTGGAATTTGGTAGGGCTAGATGGAGGTGTTGAACTAGGCTTTCAGGCGGAGTGAGGGCAATGTTTTTTGGGCACATTCCCCAAGGACTTGCCTCGGGTTAATTGATTACTGAATTTTTCCTGCTGTGCCCTCCTATGTGTCTAAGGTGGTTGCCTAATAAGTTCGCTACTTTGCGTTTACGTTACTCTTTTTTCGATGTCTTAGAATTAGGGTTAGGAATTCCTAGGGAAGAAATCAAGCTGAAAATAAATTAAAAGATATGACTATTCTAATTGCTAATGATGATGGTATCCACAGTCCGGGCTTGCGAGCATTGGCAGAAGTAGCTTCTGCTTTTGGAGAGGTGAAAATCATGGCTCCTGACGCAGAACGCTCGTCTACTGGCCATGCCATCACTTCTGGTCGGCCTTTGAGCATGAAGAAAATGGATATTGGTGATTTTGACGCGTACAGGGTAGATGGGACTCCAGCGGACTGTGTTTCGTTGGGGTGTTTCTACTGGGAGAATATTGACGTGGTCCTATCCGGTATCAACTTAGGCCCAAACATCGGCAATGCCATGTGGCATTCAGGGACATTAGCTGCTGCTAAGCAAGGGGTGTTATTGGGAAAGAAGGGCATTGCCCTCAGTACACCGAGTAAGGATGGTAAGTATCACTTTGAAGCGATAAGGCCATTTGTCCAGAGGGTAATGGACTTGTTGCTAGACGCCCAAGCACCGCAGTTGGTGAATGTCAATTTTCCTGCCGACCCAAAAGGCCTGGCATGGACAAAGCAATCGGTGAGGCATTATGATGGGCAGGTAAAACCCGGCGAGGACCCAATGGGAAGAGAACATTTTTGGTACACTGTAGTACCGATAGAAGAAACTGACAAGGGAACCGATCGATGGGCAATGGAGCAGGGGATTGTTTCCCTGACTCCACTACGACTGGATTTGACTGATATGGATACCTTGAAAGCTGTCAAGGATAAAGGGATCTAGACATAATTAGATGAATTCCTTGACATTGCGATGTCATTCATCAATCTACCTTGTACATTTTATTGGCAGCATTGATGTATTCCAGTGGATTGAAGGCAGTGTCAAAGGCGCTTTTTAGGCTGTTTAGTTTGGTTTCCAAGTCACTCATTCTTGGACCGATGTGTTTGGCTTCTTTGTATTTGTCGACCAGGCCATTATACTTACTGATGTTTTCACTGATCCGAAAGGTAATTCCCCCAAAACGGATCTTTAATGATTGGATTTCGGCCATTTCATTATAAAATGTATTCTTCCAGTTTTTGGCATTGACCTCCCTTTCTGTCTTCACCCTCTTGGCAATAATGTTGGTCAGTTCATTAAGGTATTCGTACCGTTGATTAGCATCATTTTCATTGCTATAGCTTCGTTCAAAATCCTTTTGGTCGATGCCTAGGATCTTGAGATTTTTGTCCAGGTTTTGGGCATATAGCTCCTTCAGCTCCTCCAGCTCCGTATCGATGGCTTCCCATTCCGTTTCGATGAGGTTTTTGTCATTGGTGTAAGCGCCAAGCTCCGCCACAAGTTCAAACATCTGTTGGCTTTGTTCTTTCAGCTTTTTATCCCTTTTTCCCAAGTTGTCGATATAATTGGACATCCCCATGAACAGGGCTTGGCTAAAGGTGCCAAAAATAGGTGTCCCAGCGGATAGGTCACCAGTAAGGCTCACCAGATTGGATACAACTGATAGCGATGGGTTTTCCTTTTTGTTGTCCTCTACGTAGGCCTGAAAACCTTTGTACCAGTTATTGAAGCCTGGATACTGTGTGGGGTTTCCGATAGCATCAAGGGTTTTGAAAAAGTCCCGTGCAGCACTGAAGAGGATTAGCGGCCTCAGCTCCCTCTCCATGGAGACCAAGTTAATGATAGCTGACTGGTAATTTCCCTGATAGATATTGAGTTCAGCGTCTTTTTCGGCTTGTTGGAAGTCCTCGATCAGTTTCACCCGCTCGATCAACTTTTCGATTTTTTGTGCTTCACTGCTCGTTTGATTGAGGGATTTGTCCAGCAGCTGGATCCTGTCGTCCAAATCAGAAAGCTTGGTACCCAATTGGTCATCCAAAGAGTCTGTTTTCACTTGGATGCTTTTCAACAGGCTCTGTTTGAGCGATTGCTCCAATGAAACCTTCATGCTGTCTGTCTGGCCAAACGCACGTGCCCCGCTTAGCAGGATGATCAATGTCAAAAGGTAAATATTACTTTTCATACATAACTATTTTCAGTGTAGCTAACGAATTTTGTGCCATAAATACCAGCAATGAAGGGAATTGTAAACATAATTCGTTTTCAAAATTAATACTAAAGACCAATAATAAATGGAAATTTCATTTTCAAGCCAAAGATTTTTGCCAATAAGGCCCTAACTTGTTGATTAATAATGTATAACCAAGTTGCTCATAGAACGGTCCTTCTGTGACAAGTAACTACCCTAGTGAATTCCCCGTACAATCTGAAAGAAAAAATATTTACTTCCCCCATTGATTGTACCTGAAGAAGTGAAATGATAATTTTGTATAGAGGAAATCACTGGATGATTTTCGCCTTGCAATAGTCCTTTTAAAAGAAGTATAAATGGGTTATATTGATTGTAAATAAATACTGCTATTTTGAGATAGAAAACCCAAAATAAATGACGATGAAAGAATTTCCCTGGTTTAAGTTCTACCCCAAATCAATCCCTCAAACGGTAGATGTAGAGGCCTATCCAAGTGTGGTAGGGCTTTTTGAAGAGTGTGTTCAGAAATATGGAGATACAGTCGCCTACGAGTGCATGGGCAAGACACTGAGCTTTCATGAAGTCGACCAGTTGTCAAAGGATTTTGCTTCCTATCTTCAGAATGAACTCAAGTTACAAAAGGGAGATCGAATTGCCATTCAGATGCCCAATTTGCTTCAGTATCCTGTAGCCATGTTTGGGGCGCTGAGGGCCGGGCTCATTGTCGTCAACACCAATCCTCTGTATACCCCGCATGAAATGAAGCACCAGTTTCAGGATGCGGAGATTTCTGCTGTGGTGATTGTGGCCAATTTTGCCAGTAATCTGGAAGAAATCCTTCTGCAGTTGGATGTGAAGCACGTCATCATCACAGAGATAGGCGACCTTCTGGGAGGTCTAAAAGGAGGGATTGTCAATTTTGTGGTCAAGTACATCAAAAAGATGATACCTTCCTACAATTTGCCCCATGCCATAAAGTTCAAGGAAACCCTCAATATTGGCAGTCACTATAGCCTTCAGGCTGTTGACCTTAGCTTGGATGATACAGCCTACCTCCAGTACACGGGCGGCACCACTGGCGTATCCAAGGGAGCCGAACTGACCCATGGGAATATCATTGCCAATATGCAGCAGATCTCGGCTTGGATGAGACCAAAACTAAAAGAAGGGGAAGAACTGGTCGTGACGGCACTGCCCATGTACCATATTTTTGCCCTTACGGTAAACTGTCTGGCCATGCTCAAGATCGGGGCGCACAATCTGCTCATTACCAATCCCAGGGATATGAAAGCGTTTTGTAAAGACCTTCGCAAGCACAAATTCAGTGTAATCACTGGAGTAAATACCCTCTTCAATGGCCTGCTGAACCAAGCGTCCTTCAGAAGCTTGGATTTTAGCTACTTGAAAATTTCTGTAGGTGGAGGTATGGCAGTACAAAAGTATGTGGCCGAAAAGTGGACTTCGGTGACCGGAACCCCATTGGCCGAAGGCTATGGGCTGACTGAGACATCCCCAGTGGCCTGTTGCAACCCGATTGATGGGACAGAGCGCATCGGTACCATTGGGCTTCCTCTTCCCAATACCGAAGTGAAAGTAATAGATGACGAGGGTAATGAACTCCCCAATGGCGAAAAAGGTGAACTCTGTATCAAGGGACCGCAAGTAATGAAAGGCTATTGGAACAGGCCAAAAGAAACCGAAGGTGTCTTGCTCAATGACTGGCTAAAGACCGGCGACATCGCCATAATTACCGATGATGGGTTTATTAAAATAGTGGACCGCAAAAAAGAAATGATCTTGGTGTCGGGCTTTAATGTCTACCCGAACGAAGTAGAAGATGCCATTGCCACACATGATAAGGTCATCGAAGTGGGGGTGATCGGAATGCCGGATAAACAATCCACCGAAAAGGTAATTGCCTATGTCGTGCCCAATGATAACTCCATTACTCCGGCCGAAATCATCAAGCATTGCAGGGAAAGTCTCACCAACTATAAAGTGCCGAGAGAAGTTTACTTTGTGGATGAATTGCCCAAGTCGAATGTCGGCAAGATCTTGCGAAGGATCATAAAAGAAGATCATATCAAAAAATCTGCATAAAAAAATAGTGCTGCACCAATTGCAGCACCACAAGTCAGCTCGACGGTCATGCTGACCAAAGCAAGGTGCTCAACTACCTCCTTCTAAAAGATAAAACCCGCATTCCAAGTTTTGGAGTGCGGGTTTTAGGATAATGATGGATTTTCTCTATTGTCGAAAAGACATTTTACTAGGCAATCCCTTTTTTTATCAAAGCCTTATCAAACACTTACTTCTTGGTCTTTAAAAGCCTTTCTCGGCTTAAGGTTGAGTGTTTGGAAGAGTTTTTTATCCATATCCTCTTCAGGGTTAGGGGTGGTTAGCAGCTTTTCGCCTGCAAAGATCGAATTGGCACCAGCCATGAAGCAAAGAGCCTGTTCTTCTGTGTTCATGCGTACACGACCAGCAGAAAGCCTCACCATGGATTTTGGCATGATGATTCGAGCGGTAGCGATCATTCTGACCATCTCCCAAACTGATACCCGTTCCTGCTTTTCCAGTGGCGTTCCTTCTACAGGTACTAGGGCATTGACAGGAACTGATTCTGGATGCGATGGCAGTGTAGCGAGGGTGTGCAGCATTCCTACCCGGTCATCCAAGTCTTCACCAAGGCCTATAATACCTCCTGAGCATACAGAAATATCTGCTTTACGCACATTGTCCAATGTGCCCAGCCTATCATCATAATTCCTGGTAGTGATGATTTCGTTATAATGTTCTTCACTGGTGTCCAAGTTGTGATTATAGGCGTACAGACCCGCATCCTTGAGCTTTTGCGCTTGCTCTTCGGACAGCATACCGAGTGTACAGCATACTTCCATGCCCATGTTGTTGACGCCTTTGACCATGTCCAGTACTTTGTCAAAGTCCCTGTTGTCACGCACTTCTCGCCATGCCGCGCCCATACAAAAACGGGTGCTTCCGGCGGATTTGGCATCTGCCGCACGCTGGATGACTTCTTCTACTTCGAGTAGTTTGTGCACCTTGACATCAGTATGGTACCGAGCCGCTTGAGGGCAGTAGGCACAGTCTTCAGGGCATCCCCCGGTCTTGACAGAAAGTAGCGTACATACTTGTACTTCCTTTGGGTCATGAAATTCTCGATGCACCGTTGCGGCTTTATACATCAATTCCATAATAGGCATATCAAAGATCTCTTTGATCTCTTCTCTTGTCCAGTTGTTTCTAATTTCAGTCATCAAATTAGGATTTGATTGAGAGCTTAATAAACTTTAAAATTATAATAATTTGGTAAGGATACCGTATTTTTCAAGAGTAAATACATGCTTACTGTCCTTATCGTATTGGCGAACAGTATATTTTCTTCCTCCAAAGGTCAAAGTGAGACACGCTTGGCTTGCTCCAAGTGTCTCCGCTCATGTGTGGTGATGATATCCAAGGCCGTTTCCAAGGGATAAGCAATGAGCTTATTTGCCGGAGATTGGATTACTTGACCTTGTTCTATGGCTGGTCCAAGCTGCGGCAACCACTCTGAAAATGCCGTTTGATGGGCTTCAAAAGCCTTCAGCAAATCTTCATTCTTGACTGAATGGTACTTTGCAGGGTTCCAGACGGGGATGGTCTTGATTTTTTTTGGATTATCGGGTGTTACGGATTTCAGGATCATCTTACCTATCGCCTTGTTTAGAAAGCCGATTTTTCCAATAAAGGGCTTTTGATAAGTCCCTTCGATCACTTTCTTGAAAATAGGGAAATAACTACTGTTGATAACGATGAGGTGTTGGATGTTTTCAGCAATGCTCCATGTGTCAGCGTTGGGCTTTTGGTACAGTTGCTCTGTATCAAGGTGCTGGAATGCACTTAGAAAATCCTGAGTAGTGGTCGCTAGGCTGTTTTGCCAGTAATCTATTTTATTTGTCATCTTGGTAAAAGGGATTGAGAAAACCTTTAGGCTCAAGCCCAGTTAATATTTTGGGACATTTACAGTCAAAATTCGTTATAATGATTGACAATTCATTAAAATTGAGCTGTAAATTTATCCCGGTTTATGCATTAGGAATCGTAATAGTCCTAATAGAGGGACTAATGCGTATTCTGGGTTTGAGACAATGACGAAACCATCATTTGGGACCAAAGCCGCACTTCTGAGAAAGTAGGGCCAGTTCAGGATGTTTGGCCAATTTCCATGGAATGAAATATGCAATTGTAGATATTGAGACGACCGGAGGGTATGGCAGACGCCATCGCATCACAGAGGTGGCTGCCGTAGCCCATGATGGGAGAGAAGTGCTCGGGACATTTCAAACTTTGGTCAATCCAGATTGTGAAATCCCCGGATATATCACTGGTCTCACTGGTATTGACCAGTCCATGGTCCAGGATGCTCCTTATTTTGAGGATATTGCCGAGGAACTGTACACATTTTTAGAGGATAAAATCTTTGTGGCCCATAATGTGAATTTTGATTACCAATTTATCCGGTCAGAGTTTGAGCGGGTGGGTAGGTCATTTGACAGGCCAAAGTTATGCACGGTAAGACTCAGTAGGAAAATTTTTCCCGGCCTAAAATCATACAGCCTAGGCCGTATTTGTGAGCACAAAAACATCGAAATCAAGTCCAGGCACAGGGCTTTTGGTGATGCTGAAGCTACTGCAATACTCTTTGCCAAACTGATCGAGTCAGATGACAATGGAGTCGTCCAAGAGCTCTTAAAAAGGAATTCGGGCGAAGCATTTTTGCCTCCCAACATCACAAAAGAGCAGTTTTTAGAGCTTCCAGAGGATATTGGCGTTTATTACTTTCACGATGCCAATGGCAAAGTCATCTATGTGGGTAAGGCCATGAATATCCGAAACCGTTTCAAAGGGCACTTCTCAGGGGCAAAAAAAGGCAAACAAGGCATCAAGTCACAGATCCACTCGGTGAGCTACCAGTTGACAGGAAGTGAGTTTTTGGCACTTTTAGTGGAAGCTTTGGAGATAAAACGTCACTGGCCAAAATACAATAGAGCCCAAAAAGTAAAAGGCTCACCATGGGGCATCTACAGGTACCAAGATGGGGCTGGTTACGAGCGTTTCCAAGTGGCTAAGATCAATCGCTTTGCCAAGCCACTTTTGGGCTTTCGGTCACATCATGAGGCATGGTCATGTTTATTGGAAAAAATCGAGAAGTACCAGCTTTGCCCAAAGCTCTGTGGCGTCCAAAAAACACCTGCGGCCTGTTATGACCATCAAGTTGGTGTATGTTTGGGGGCATGTTGTGGACAAGAATTACCGGCTACATATAATGCGCGCGTTCAGGAGTGGCTTGGACAAATCAAACAGGAAAAAAACCGATTATTGATCCGAGAAAAAGGGCGAAATAAGGATGAGCAGGCTGCGATCTATTTTGAAGAAGGGGTATTGAGGGCTTATGGTTTTGTCCCAGATGATGTGGATTTTGCTACAGATGAAGAAGTTATTGATAGCTTGGAGCCGGTAAAGCCTGTGTCCGAGACTTCTTCTATTCTGGCACAGTATCTTGCCAATAACCTCATGAAAAAGGTGAGTGTCCTTCCCTGACGATTATAAAAACACTTCTTTTTGCCATGACTAAACCTTGCTGAGTGAAGTCCTTTTAGATAACGTAAAAAAAGGTGGGAAATTTTGAAAAATCAGAACAATTTTAGTCATTAACCTTGATTGATGTAAAATCAGCACAATATATTTTCATATTTTTTACATATACAGAATAATTTTTTATATTAAGTGAAAGAGATTCAAAGCATTGTTTTGTAAACCCAAAATATCTACGATATGAAAAAGTTGTTTTATTTCGTCCTGATTTTCGTTTTTATGTATCGTGGCGCAGATGCGCAGGAAAGCCACCAATACCTGGTGATCGAATTCATCAAGGTGTCTTCAAATCAAATGGTGGATTATTCGGAGAACAAAGACTTCTTGGAAAAAATCTACCAGCAAGCAGTAAAACAAGGGGATGTCCAAGGATGGGACTTATGGTCGCTCCAATCCGGTCCTGATCAAGGAGGATTTCAATATGTCACCATTACTTATTATGATGATCCCGTAAAAATGATGAACGGCATGACAGATGATAATTTTATCAATTATGCCAAGCGGGCTTATTCAGATAAAATGAGCGAAATGGAAATCGCCAAGGAAGTAGAAAAAGTCAAGGCCAATAGGGATCTTGCCATGCGTGCTTACATGACTGTTGTGGCTGAGACAGAGGACAGCTTCAATATGCAGCCCGGCGTACTTGCCTCCTTTGATCTCATGAAAGCTACTGAAGGCCAATTTAACGAGTATGAACATGTCGAGGAAGACCTGTACCAGCCGTTTCATCAAAAGAAAGTCGAAGCCAATATGATGGGGAGCTGGAAGTTTCTAAGGACCGCAGTCCCCATGGGCAGCGAAGCGGATTACACGCACATGACACTTAATTTTTACAACAACTATATGCAGTTCTTCAACTCGATGGAATATGAAGACATGGAAGCTTCCGAAGAACAGCTGGTGGCCATGGAGGAAGGACTGAGCTCCAGAGACCAAAAATGGGTATACATGGCGACATTGGTCAAGGCGATAAGGTAGGGCTGGTATTTTTACCCCCCTTTTTACGCTCTCAAGAAAAACCTGACTTTTCGATAAGTCAGGTTTTTCTTTTTCCCATATAGATATTTTGGCAGGGAGAAAAACAGTCCTATTACTATTGCTCTTTATGGTAACTTAATGAAGTAGTGATAGTCCAAAATTGACAATTGCAGTACTAAATAATAGTAAAATTAGGGAGGCCAAACCTTGAGGTGAAAAGGTAATAATATGACAATCTCCCCTTAATACCCCGATCAAAAGAAAGCCTTAGATTGAAATTCAAAATATACACAATGAGACAATTTTCTAAAACATCCAGAAGAAGCTTTTTAAAAAAATCAGGCATTGCCACAGTAGGTTTTATGGGCCTGTACCAGTTTGTTCAGTCCGGGTCATTTGCCGGGGGAGTAATGGACAATATCGGTTATGGAGCGCTTCAGCCAGACCCAGAGGGCATCCTCAACCTGCCAAAAGGATTTTCCTACAAGATCATATCCAAAGCAGGCCAGCCAATGAGCGATGGCCTTCTCGTTCCGGGCAGCCCCGACGGCATGGGGACCTTTTCCGGTGAAAATGGCAGGGTGCTCATCGTCAGAAACCACGAAATCAGCCCCGATGATTTGGAAAAAGGAGCTTTTGGCAAAGAAAATGAGCTGTACTCCAAGGTCTCCACAGACCTTCTCTATGAAACAGGCAAGGGACAGCTACCCGGACTCGGAGGGACCACAACGATGGTATATGACCCCAAAACCGGAGAAGTAGAAGATGAGTTTCTAAGCTTGGCGGGCACTGTCAGAAACTGTGCTGGAGGTGTCACCCCTTGGAACAGCTGGCTGACCTGTGAAGAATCCACCGTGACTTCGGGATCATACGATGGAAAACTGGACCTTAATCACGGTTACGTATTCGAAGTGCCTGCGCTGGCAGATCGGCAACTACACAAGGCCATTCCGATCAAGGAAATGGGGCGCTTTAACCATGAAGCAGTGGCAGTGGATCCTAAAACCAGTATCGTATACCTCACAGAAGACCGTGGTGATGGGCTTTTTTATCGCTTTATCCCCAACGAGCCGGGAAAACTCTATCGTGGCGGAAAGCTGCAAGCCTTGGTTGTTTCCGGTGAGAAAAGCCGAGACACCAGAAACTGGAGTGATCTTGAGGTCCCTAAATTTCCCAAAAACCAGTCCATGGCTGTAAGCTGGATTGACTTGGACGATATCGATGCTCCTGAAGATGACCTAAGACACAGAGGAGCAGAACAAGGGGCTGCATGTTTTGCACGAGGAGAAGGTATATGGTTTGGTGATGGCGAACTCTACTTTGCCTGTACCAATGGAGGGGAAATTTCCGCGGGCCAGGTATTTCGGTATACTCCCGGAGCTAATGAAGGCCAAGCCAATGAAGCTGAGGCACCGGGGACTCTTGAGCTTTTTGCAGAACCAAACGACAAGGAAATCCTCAAAAGCTGTGATAATGTAGCCATAGCGCCTTGGGGAGACCTGTTGCTTTGTGAAGATGATAAACACCCTTTTGTAGTGGGCATTACACCAGCTGGTGAATATTATAAACTGGCCGAAAACGTAGGCTTCCGAACGGAATTTGCCGGTGGTGTCTTCTCTCCTGATGGAAGTACGTATTTCGTAAATATCCAAGGTGCAGGGCTGACGCTAGCGATCACTGGCCCTTGGAACAACAACGCTTGAATCGATTAAATAGGGTTAAATATTAACTGAGCCGTTTCCATTCTATGGAAATGGCTCTTTTACTCTTTGAGGATTTTAGTGGGCTTTTTGTCTTCATCAATGGCCACCAAGGTAAATGTCCCGCTGATGGCCTTTTCACGACCTTCTTCGTACATCTGCTCAATGAAAATGTCTACTTGGACCTTTAAGCTGGTATTGCCGATATGGATGATATGTCCCACCAGTTCGACGATTGTACCCGCAGGAATAGGGACCGTAAAATCAATTTTGTCACTGGAGACCGTAACCATACGCTGTCTGCTAAAACGTGTAGCAGCAATAAAGGCCACTTCATCCATCATGTGCATGGCCGTGCCTCCAAAAAGCGTGTCATAGTGGTTTACGGTATTGGGAAAAACAGCTTTGAAAATCCGGGTTTCTGCTTTTTTGATCTTCTCTTCTATTTTGTTCATTCTTCTTTTTCAAGTGCCAAAAGATGTGTTATTTCTCCGTTTTTGTTCCACAAAGGAAATATTCGGATCGCACAAATATAGGTAGATTGATTTTTTTTATAGTTCAGAAGCCGGGTTTTAAACGGACTTTCTCCCTGAAGGCCTGTCCTGATGTGTTTTATTGCCAATGGAGAGGTAAGGGGACCTTGCAAAAAAACCGGGTCTTTTCCAATGACATCATGAGGGGCATAGCCCGTCATATGCTCAAAACCTGCATTGACCCAGACAATCTTCTTTTTGAGGTCTGTCAAGACGAGGGCTTGGTAGTGGTGAAGATAAAGATCGGGAAATCCGTTCCAATTGAATTTTCCCTTATAAAAAGCCATTACCTGATGGTCTTTTTCCTGTTTTCCTTTTTCTTTGCCGATTAGAATCGTCGGAGCGAAAATATCCCAGCACTTTAAGGGCGCTTTATAGGGCTGTGGGCGATTTTTGAGATGCTTCATGGTTGAAATCAATTAAACCCGATTTATGGACCTGTCTGACTTAGCTGTCAGGGCTTTGTAATCCCAAGCCGGGATAATGGGGATTTGATATCCCCCTAGGCCATTTGTGAATAACACACATATGACCACCTTTCCCAGCTAAAGTCAATCAAAAAAGGCCTCTTAGATACATAAAAAGGAGGAAATACCCTTAAAATGGTATTGATTCTAGGTTAATTCCGGACAGTTCTATAACTGTCCGGAATGCAGAATTGTTTATTGGGCTGCAAGTTCAGCCGCTACTTCCTTACGAAGTACTTTTGCGGCATTCACCATGCGTTTCAGGGCTTCTTCTGTTTCTTCCCAAGCCCGAGTCTTGAGGCCACAGTCAGGGTTTACCCATAGCTGATTTTGCGGGATCACCGCTTTGGCCTTTTGGATCAATGTAATCATCTCTTCTATCGATGGTACCCTTGGAGAATGAATATCATACACTCCAGGGCCAATCTCATTGGGATAGTTGAATTGACCAAATGCATCCAATAGCTCCATTTGCGAGCGGGAACACTCAATCGTAATCACATCAGCATCCATCGCTGCGATATGGGTGATGATGTCGTTAAATTCGGAATAGCACATATGGGTATGGATCTGCGTGCTATCGGCCACTGCTGAAGCAGAAATCCTAAAGCATTCGACTGCCCATCGTAGGTAATGGTCCCAATCTGCTTGCCGTAGAGGCAATCCTTCCCGCAAGGCGGGCTCGTCTATCTGAATGATATGAATACCGGCTTTCTCTAGATCCTTTACTTCTTCGCGAATGGCCAAAGCAATTTGTTGGCACGTAACTTTTCTGGGCTGATCGTTTCGGACAAAAGACCACTGTAAGATGGTGACAGGCCCTGTCAACATTCCTTTTACAGGTCTGTCTGTAAGGGATTGGGCATACTGGGTCCAGAACATGGTCATTGATGCTGGACGCGTGACATCACCGTAAATGATTGGAGGCTTTACGCAGCGCGAACCGTAGCTTTGGACCCAGCCATTCTGGGTAAAGGCAAATCCTTCCAGCTGTTCTCCGAAATATTCCACCATGTCATTTCGCTCAAACTCACCGTGCACCAAAACGTCCAAGCCTATTTCCTCTTGCCACTGGATGGCTTTTGCTGTAGCCTCTTTAATCCGCTCGTTGTATTGATTTTCAGTCAATACCCCTCTTTTGAGCTGGGATCGCCATTGACGAACTTCTTTGGTCTGTGGAAATGAACCAATGGTGGTGGTGGCAAACAGTGGCAGGTGAAGGTGTTCGTTTTGAAGTTTCGTACGCTTGGAAAATGGGCTTTGCCGCTGACTGTGCGCTGGCGAAAGCTTCGCAACGGCTTCTTGGACGGAAGGCTTGTGAATACGGCTGGAATCGGCCTTGCTGCTTATCGCTGCTTGATTTTCTTCTAGTAGGGCATTGGACTGGGGGGAGTCACTGTCCAGTGTAAGAGTCTTAAGGACCGTGATTTCAGTGACTTTTTGACGGGCAAAGGCCAGCCAACTTTTGATGGTTGTGTCCAATGAATTTTCGTTGGTTTCTTCTTCTAGGTCACAGGGGCTGTGCAATAGTGAACAACTTGGCCCTATCAAAAGGCGGTCGTCATCCTTTTTTTTCTGGGCCTTTTTGATCAGCTGAAGTGATGACTGATAGTCATTTTTCCAGATGTTTCTACCATCGACCAGTCCCAGTGACAAGGTCATATTGCCAGGGATTTTTGATAAAATTGCGTCCAGTTGTTCTGGATGGCGAACTAGGTCTACGTGAAGCCCGCACACAGGAAGGTCAGCGGCCAGTTCTAGGTTGTCCTCCAGCGCACCAAAATAAGTTGTCAATAGTGTTTTGACTCCTGGTACTTGCTTTTTGATTTCCTTATATGCCCACACAAAAGCTTCTTTTTCTTTCTGGTCAAGATCCATTGCCAAAAAAGGCTCGTCCAGCTGCACCCAATTCGCATTTAATGCTTCCAGCTTTTTTAGAATATCGATATAAACTGGTAGTAACTGTTTTAACAAATCAATACGATGAAATCCATTTTCCTTTTCCTTACCCAGTAATAAAAATGAAACCGGCCCCAGCAGTACAGGTTTGGTAAGGACACCCAAGTGTTTAGCTTCTTTAAATTCATCCAGCACTTTGGTGGAGAAAAGTTTGAAGTGTTGTTCTCTGGTGAATTCAGGGACGATATAATGATAATTGGTATCAAACCACTTGGTCATCTCCATGGCAATGATATCAAGGCCGTCCTTCTGGTAGCCTCTTGCCATCGCAAAGTAGAGGTCAAGTTCCGGTTTGTTTAGTTTTGTAAGGATCTCATGATAGCGATCAGGGATGGCTCCTACCGTAAAAGCCATATCCAATACCTGATCATAAAAGGAAAAGTCATTGGAAGGAATGAGGTCCAGTCCAGCATCTTTCTGCAGCTTCCAGTTTGTGATGCGGACTTCAGCAGCAGCTTTCTGAAGATCATTAAGCGGGATTTTTCCAGCCCAGTAAGCCTCGCAGGCTTTTTTTAATTGTCTTTTGCTACCAATTCGCGGGTAGCCAAGATTGTGCGTTAGCATAGTGTTCAACTTTTAACGTGATAAATGGTTCGTCAAAAGCCCTTAGCCAAACTTCACAATGCTTTTGGAATGGCACGGTAAGAAGGTGCTGAGAAATAGACATACTTTTCCCTTGGGCACAGTAATCCCGGAGAAGAAAGAAAAAGCGTGAATACCCGACAGTAGCTTCAAATCGCGAAAGCATTGTCACTCCCATCTGCCGGCTTAGGCAGATAGGTCAATACAGGCAGGTCTCCTGGCTCATGACATTCTTACCGTCCTTCCCATTCTGAAACTGATCAGAACAGTGGACAACAAAGGGCAAGAACTTATTTGGTCACTCACAGTTGCGCGACAGCCCGTGATTTTCACACGGTTCCCTATTATCCCCGACCTTAGTCGGCGACCTATATTGGTGATTGAAGTAAATATGAAAAGAACTTTGGCTGCAAATATAGGAATTAGAATTGGATTTGGTGTAGAAATTAAAATTGTGATGACATATTTAACCCGGATTATGCGTTAAGAATCGTAGTGAGAGCTGAAATTGCAAGAAAATCAGTTAGTTTGGAGGCATTAGCGTAGCACCGCTACGGTTATGCCGAAAACTAAAGTGAAACGGCTGATTTTGAATCAGTTTAAGGTCGCAACAGATAGGCTAATGCATATTCCGGGTTTAACCTATTCCCTGATTTTGGTAGGCCAACCAACTTATCTATGGCCAGCTACGAACCAAAATATCAGGAACCGTGAGCTCCTGACACGATCCCGAAGAATCAAATCCATTCAATCGAAGTTCACCATAGCCAAAAAAAGCAAAGTGGAATTGTATTTTTTTTGTAGATTGGAGAGGAAAATCGAATAAGAACTCAACCTGATTTTATGACATCCACTCAGATAGGTCTTGGCATGGCTGCTCTTGGCCGGCCAGAATACATTAATATTGACCCAAAAGACAAAAGGGATAAATCAGAAGAAGCCTTTTATAAGAATGCATTTGATGTGTTGGATGAAGCTTACCGGTCCGGAATCAGGTACTTTGATACCGCAGCTTCTTACGGAAAAGGGGAATCCTTTTTGTTAAAATGGCACCAAAGGAGAAAACATTCGGATGTGCTTTTTGGCTCTAAATGGGGCTATACTTATACCGCCGACTGGCAGCTTGGCTACCAAGGAAAACATGAAGTCAAAGAACATAGCTTGGAAAAGCTAAAAGAACAATGGGGTTTTTCCCAAAAACTACTTCCTGCGCTGGACATCTATCAGATCCACTCAGCCACCTTGGAGTCAGGTGTTTTGGAAAACACAGCGGTTCTCGAAGAACTCGCCAGTATCAAACGATCTACAGAGGTGAAAATTGGTCTTACTACCAGTGGACCCCAGCAAAAAGAGGTGCTCGAAGAAGCAATGCATATCGCTGTGGAAGACACTCCATTGTTTGATACCTTTCAGGTAACCTTTAATATCTTCGAACAAAGTGCTCTTTCTATGTTAGAAGATGCCAAAACCAATGGTGTGAAGATTATCATTAAAGAAGCTATGGCCAATGGTCGTGTCTTTCCAAATAAAAATTACCCGCATTATGCCCATATTTATACCTTTATCGAGCAGCTGGCCCAAAAATACCAAGTGGGGGTTGATGCCATAGCCCTGCGGTTTTGTATGGATAAAGTCAAACCCGGATATGTCCTTAGTGGAGCCAGTACAGTCCAGCAGGTAAAGGAGAACTTAAAAGCCGCTACTTTTCAGCTTACCACAGGTGAGTTGGAGCAGCTCTCCGAGATGGCAATAAACTCGGAGGATTACTGGCAAGAGCGATCACTTCTCCAGTGGAATTAGAATAGCACTGGTTTATTTTGAAATAGATAAAAAAACTATTTTATTTGCAGCACCTAAAGCGCAAAAGCACTTTGGTCAATTAGGATGATCATGACAATGGGGCATGGTTATCTAAAAAAGTGAGTGTAGCCTTTCACCATAAAGGATAGATGATAATCGGAGTGTAGCGCAGCCCGGTAGCGTACTTGCATGGGGTGCAAGGGGTCGTGGGTTCGAATCCCGCCACTCCGACAAAAACAACAGGTAAAATGACCACCAAACCCCTTCAGATCACATGATTTGAAGGGGTTTTTGGGTTCAAGCGGAAAATCTGGGGGTCTGATGGAACGCTGATGACGCAGATGATTATGATTTGCACTGATTTTTTGCTTAAGTTGGAAAAGACAAGTAGCATAAAAAAGCCCTGAAAGGGCGTAACATCCTTAACCATGGGCAACGTCCATGGTAAATATCAAGAATAATCTCATTGTTTTAGCAGCAATTACCTTCCTAGTGCTTATAAATCCACGCTAAAACCCAATACACACGAATAGCGCTTTATTCCAAAAATCAATCGGGAATAAATTTCAAGAAAGTGTGTCTAAAATTTTTTCCCCCAGAAATATTGCTTGATCCATGGTATGTGTTTTGTGATTATTAAGGCCACGTTTTAAAAAAATCACATATTGTCTTACAGAAACATGGAAAATAGAAATAGGTTTCCGCATCCGTTGTTTTATTTGTTCCCTTTATACGCTATAGGCCTTTATTTTTTGGTTTTGGGTGTTATTAATGCCTATGTGTTCCTAGCTCCTATAAGTATTGCGGCTTTAATGACCATGATCTTACTTCCTGTAGTAAGGAAGTTTGAAAATTGGAAGATTAACCGCTTCTTATCGACTTTCCTGGCCACTTGTTTAGCATTAAGCCTATACTTATCGATGTTCGTCGTTATTTCCTTGCAAGCCAACAGCATCTATGAAAATTGGGATACGGTCAGTGGGAGAGTCCAAAATACGGTACAAAAAGTACAAGAATCTATCTCGGGAATATCAGGTGTAAGTCCTGACAAGCAACTTGAGATTCTTAACATTCCCCCTTCGGCATTATCTTCTGATAGCACCAATGCCGTTAATAGTCAGAAAAGTGAAAAGGACAGTACTTCTAAAAAAGGAGAAACCAAAGAAAGTACCGCTAAACAAAATAGTGGTGTCAAAGCTGCTATTACCAATTTTCTTGACTTTGTTGGTTATTCCTTGCTTACGTTTATTTACATTTTCTTTTTCCTTTTTTATCGAACAAAAATCAGGCTGTCCATTGTCCGTTTTTTTCCAGAAAACCAAAGGGATAAAACCAATAAGATTTTAAATGGGTCATTATCCATTGCGAAGCAATACTTGGTAGGCCGGCTTATTCTGATCTTTTTTCTATGGATCATTTACAGTGTAGGAATGGCCGTTTCAGGGATTGATAGCCCTATCCTGATTAGTCTAATAGCGGCTGCGTTATCTTTGATCCCTTATGTGGGGACGGTAATTGGGTATGTTATTGCGATGATGATGGCGGTAGTGTCAGGAGGCGAAACTGGCCAATATATCGGCGTGTCCATCACTTATGGACTGGCCCAATTTGTGGAAACTTATATCCTGGAGCCTTTCGTTGTCGGGGATAAAGTAGACCTGAACCCTTTGGTGACTATCATTGTCGTAGTGCTTGGAGGGCTGGTCTGGGGAGTCGTTGGGATGGTTATTTCCATTCCCCTTTTTGGCATGTTGAAAATATTGGCCGACCAGGTTACGGTGTTGAAACCGCTAGGTTATTTCCTAGGGCAAGATGATATGGGGAGCAAGGATGATGATTTCTTAGGGGCCATCGCCAAAAAACTCAAAAGGATGTTTAAATAACTTTAGTCAGCAATTACTTTCCAAAAAGACAGGTATTGGCATAGAATCGGTACAAAACCATAATGAACCTTAAACCCGAAATATGCATTAGTCTATCTGTTTAGATCTGAAATTGCTTCAAAATCAGCCGCTTTGCTTTAGTTTTCGGTTCTATCTGGCAGCTAGCCATGGAGCCGTCCGCTGCGGGGGCGCTCACACCTCCAAACTAACTGATTTTAGTGCACTTTCAGTCCTTCTCGATAGCTACCGGGACAGGCGATAACGATTCCTAATGCATAAATCGGATTAAAACCACAAAACATCATGATGACTTTACGATGCATCTTAATTCTTTCTTTATTTTACTGTGTTTCTTGTGGCGGAAAAGTAACGAAAGAAGAAAAAGAAAAAATTTCTAAAGAAGAACCAGATACCGTACAAACGGCAGTAGGTGAACTCATTTTACCTCCCCCTTATTCTAGCGAATCTGTGACCAATGAAAGCAAAATGGTCGACTGGCCTGAAGGAGGCAAACCCGATGCTCCAGAAGGTTTTTCTGTAAGTCTATTTGCCAAAGACCTAAAGCACCCCAGAAATTCTTTTGTGGCACCTAATGGAGATGTTTTTGTCGCAGAAAGCAGTACCAAAAACAGTGCGGATCGAATTACAGTTTTTCAGGATAAGGATAATGATGGGGATTATGAGGTACAAGAAGTTTTTCTCGAAGGCCTTAACCAGCCCTACGGCATATTAGTGCTTGGCGAATACTTCTACGTCGCCAATACTGACGGATTATATCGATATCCCTACCAAGCTGGAAAGGCGAAAATGGAAGCCGAAGGGGAGAAAATAGTAGACTTGCCAGCAGGTGGCTATAATAATCATTGGACAAGAAATCTACTTGCAAGCCCAAACGGGGATAAAATTTATATTTCTGTGGGTTCAGCCAGTAATGCGGGTGAATATGGGATGGATGAAGAAAAGAGACGCGCCCGTATTCTGCAAGTAAATCTAGACGGCAGTGCTGAGATTACCTACGCCAGTGGGCTGCGAAACCCCGTGGGTATGTCAGTCAATCCTCTTACTGGGGAATTATGGACGGCAGTAAATGAACGTGACAAGCTGGGAAATGATCTCGTGCCAGATTATGTTACCAGTGTAAAAAAAGGAGGGTTTTATGGTTGGCCGTATGCGTATTATGGTCCTATTCCTGATCCGCGGATGGAGGGAGAAGCCCCGGATTTGGTCAGTAAAACATTGGTCCCCGATGTGCCTGTAGGTAGTCATACGGCTTCTCTTGGCCTGACTTTTTATACACATGACGCCTTTCCTGAAAAGTACCAAAAAGGGGCGTTTGTAGGGCAGCATGGTTCATGGAATCGCAAAGAACTTAGTGGTTATAAAGTGGTGTTTATTCCCTTTTCGGAAGGGAAGCCTTCTGGCAAACCTGTCGATTTTCTAACCGGATTTATTTCGGATGCTGATCAATCGGAAGTATACGGAAGGCCCGTAGATGTGACACTGATGCCTGACGGCGGGCTATTGGTCAATGACGACAATGGAAACAGGATTTGGCATGTAAAGGCCAATAAATGAACTGTTCAGCTTCTTAGTTACCACCTCCCCATGGTGTTACTTTCAAGTGACACCATGGGGAGAAAGGGAGACGATTGCTAAAATGTCGGTAACTATTTGACCGTATGAAATGTGGGCTGACTTGACTTTTCCCTAGAGTAATAATAGCCACATGGCATTGCTCCATTTTTTTGAGGCCATTGGGGTAGTGGAAGTACAGGTAAGAGAGGTTGTCAATGTCTGATCAGTTAGAAAAGGTCTGGCCGTATAATGTCAGCATTTTGTGCCTGTTTCTTCATCCCGGGGGTTAATCTTCTGTCTGCATTCGCTTTTTGAGCAGTTTTACCCGCTCTACAATGGCATGTTGCGTGATGTCAAAATTGTCAGAGGTAGCCTTTAGGAAATCTTTTATAGCACCTTTATGCGGCTGTATTTTACCATCTGCCAGTCCTACATACTTCAGAGTGGTCCATAGGACATTTTTCAATTCCTTTTTGCTGTCATCTGTCATATAATACTCTACGACTACGGTGTTTTCATCATGCCATAGAATACGGCTCATAATGCGAACCCATTCGCCTACCATGGCCGGTCGGACGTAGGAAATGTTATGGTTGTAAACGACCCATGCGGCCTGGTACTTTTTGATCATGTCAAACATCTCCACACCATATAGCTTAGGTACTTGGTCTTCACGGGCATTGAAATAATAATCAAAGTACTTGGCGTTGTTCAGGTGCCTCATGGGGTCACAGTCCTGAAATCGGATCAGTGACCTGCTTTCTGTTTCTTTGGGGTAGTGTTTATCTGGGTTATACTCAAACATAATTAGTTATGGGGGTATGGTTATAAAACTGTAATGATTGAAAATTATGCTGATTTTGCGTTAGCCTGCTTCATTGGTCTTCGGCTTACTCACTTTACTCTCCACTCAATATCGTTCGCGCAAAATCTGCATGTGATGCCTAAAGTGTCCCGGGATGATATGCAAGAACGAACGAACGCTCATGGTATAATCATTGGCAGTACCTGTGTAGGTGTAGGCTTCTTCGGGCAGGGACCTGAAGAAGCTCCGAATGACGTATCGTGTCAGCTCAAACTCCTCTAAGAGCTCGGCAAGGGGCCTGTCATTGAACTGAGCCGCTTTTACATAGGCTTCCTGATCCATGCCGGGAAGCTCTTGCCCGTCCTTTCTGGCGATGGCCAATGCCCTGAAGAGCATGACCTTTTCGGTGTCGTTGATATGGCCAACGACCTCCTTGAGGCTCCATTTTCCGTCTTCGTAGCCTTTGGTGGCGTCTTCCTCCGAAACTCCTTCAAAATATTTCCTCAATTCCTCTACCTGAGAAAGCAATAGCTCCTCGACATTTTCCCCACGGACTTTTGAGACATAAGTGTCGTAGAACGGGCCATATTCGTCCACTTCTGGAATAAGTTTTTCGTTCATGTAATTATTTTTTTATTTCTGGATCAATAGTATAAATTTAACCTAAACTAACACTTTAGCCTTCCTATCATGAAGAAAATTTTATTGGTATTCACTTTCTTTCTCCCTTTTTCGACGATTGCACAGGTGCAAAGTATTCATCGTAACACCAAAATCGAGACCATGGTTCAGGAGATTTCTCCGGTCAAACTGGAAGAATATATCCAAGGTTTGGTGAGTTTTGGTACACGACATTCGCTGAGTGAGGAGGAAGAAGGGCGAGGCATTGAAGCCGCCAGGCAATATGTGCTGTCCACGTTTAAATCTTTCGAGGCAGCATCAGAGGGAAGGCTGAGCTCCAAGATCGATTATTTTACGGTGGAGGTAGACGGGAGAAGGATCCCTGAGGATGTCCGCATGGGCAATGTCATGGCTACACTGAAAGGAACTGATCCAAATGACGATAGGATGTTCATTGTCAGCGGGCACTTGGACAGCCGTGTTTCGGATGTGATGAATGCAGAAAGTGACGCTCCGGGAGCAAATGATGATGGCTCTGGAGTGGCTGCACTTATGGAAATGGCCCGGATCATGAGCAAAAGATCTTTTTCGGCCACGGTTATTTTCGTGGCAGTTTCCGGTGAGGAGCAAGGACTTAAGGGAGCTGCCCACTTGGCCAAGAGGGCCAAAGAAGAAGACTGGAACTTGGCGGCAATGGTCAATAACGATATGATCGGTAACAGTGCTTCCAGCGGCACCAAGTTGCGGGACAATACCCGTGTAAGGGTGTTCAGTGAAGGGGTGCCACTTTATGAAACTGACGAAATGGCCAAGCTCCGCCAATACACCAATGGTGAAAACGACAGTAAGTCCAGACAGCTCGCCCGCTATATCAAAGAAGTCGGTGAGCGCTATGTGGACCAGCTTGAAGTGAAGTTGGTGTACCGTAATGACCGTTTTTTACGAGGGGGTGACCATACACCGTTTTCTAGGGAAGGCTTTACGGCAGTGAGGATCTGTGAATACAATGAAAATTATACCCAGCAACACCAGGATCTTCGTACCGATGAAGGGGTGGAGTATGGGGATTTGCCCGAGCATATTGATTATGAATACCTTCGTAAAAACACCGGTATAAACCTGGCCGTTTTGGCAAGTTTGGCTTTGGCCCCATCGGTGCCGCAAGAGGTGGGGATTGATGTAAGCCAGCTGACCAATAACACCACCATCAGGTGGGAGGCACCTGAAAATGGTAAGGCAAAAGGATATTATGTTTTGATGAGAGAAACCAGTTCCCCCGTTTGGGAAAAGAAGTTTTTTACTGATAACACTTCGCTCACACTTCCCTACAGTAAGGACAACTATTTCTTTGCGGTACAAGCTGTTGGGGAAGGAATGGTGGAAAGTAGGGCCGTTTTCCCCAAGCCGGTACGGTGATAGAGAAGGTGCTAAGAAGGAAGGAGGAATCCGCAGGTTCCAAGATTTATCGTACCGCTGGCGCTTTACCGCAGTTTGAACATTAGGAATAGCAACTGGCACAAAATCAAAGTAAGGCAAACCAATTCGTTCTCGTAAACCCAACCACTTAATGTGAAGGATGCTCCATGGCCTAGATTTTTTACCTACTTTTTCATCAATAGCCTGCCCCGAAAGCTTTCGGGGGAAAAAGTAGGAAAGTCCAATAAAGCATATGAAGTTAAATTCCATAGGAACAGCAGATATATTCACACTGGGATACTTTTTTAAATGCGTTTGGCCTAAAGGGGTGTCCTGCTTTCCTTGTATCTCAAAGGGAGAATCTTATCTTTACCCTTGCATTTTCGTAAATGCATGGAATGACAATAAAAAGCGAAGACAACACATGAACCCATTATTGGAAAAGTTCAATACGCCGTTTGATACGGCGCCATTTGATAAGATCAAAAACGAAGATTTTTTACCTGCCATAGAAGAGGCGATAAGTGAGGCCAAAGCAGAGATTGGGGAAATCAAAGCTACCGATAAGCCTAGTTTTAGGACCGTTATTGAGGCATTGGATCGCTCAGGAGAACGCCTGGATATTGTTTCCAGTATTTTCTTTAACCTCAACGCCGCAGAGACCAACGACGAGATCCAAAAGCTGGCCAGGGAAATTTCGCCCATACTTACGGCATATTCCAATGATATCCTCTTGGACCAAGAGCTTTTTGGGTTGGTAAATGAGGTCTTTCAGCAAAAAGAAACGCTTAAGCTGGATGAAGAACAGGAGACATTACTGGATAAAACCTACAAGTCATTTGTTAGAAACGGAGCTAATCTGTCCGAAGGAGACAAGCAAAAACTGAGAGAAATCGACAGGGAACTGTCTCAAAAAAGTCTTGCATTTGGCGAAAATGTCCTGTCGGAAACCAATAAGTACGAGTTGGTAGTAGAAAAGGAGTCGGATCTTGCCGGTTTGCCGGAGGCTGTAAAAGAGGCTGCTGCACAAACAGCTGCCGAAAAAGGGAAAGAAGGCAAATGGGTGTTTACTCTGGCATTTCCCAGCTATGTGCCGTTCATGACCTACGCCGAAAATAGAGAACTCCGCAAAGAGCTTTTCTTGGCCTATAATACCAAGTCCTGCAAAGGAGATGAGCTGGACAACCAGCAAATCATAAAAGAGATCTTGGAGTTGAAAAACCAGCGTGCCAATTTACTGGGCTATCCGCGTTATGCAGATTTTGTACTGGAGGAGAGGATGGCCAAGAGTGCTCCTGAAGTCCAGAAATTCCTCGGGGACCTCCTTGAAAAAGCAAGGCCAAAAGCAGAAGAGGAGCTGAAAGAGTTGACCGAGTTTGCTAAGAAGCAGGGAGGACCGGATGTACTCCAGAAGTGGGATTTCGGTTATTATTCCGAAAAACTCAAAAAGGCTAAGTTCGAGGTGGATGACGAACTGACCAAGCCTTATTTTGAGTTGGAAAATACCATCCAAGGGGTGTTTAAGACTGCTGCAAGGCTTTACGATTTGGAGTTTGTCAAGAATGAATCCATCCCAGTTTACAATGATGAGGTAGTGGCCTATGAGGTGAAGGATGCGAAAAGTGGCAAGCACTTGGCCGTCTTTTATGCCGATTTCTTTCCGAGATCAGGCAAGCGTAATGGCGCTTGGATGACCGTGTACCGCGGCCAGTCCAAAGTCAATGGTGAGGATAAACGCCCTCAAATATCGATTGTGTGCAATTTCTCGCGGCCTACCAAAAGTACTCCCTCGCTCTTGACCTTTAATGAGGTGACCACCTTGTTTCATGAATTTGGGCATGCGCTGCACGGAATGCTGGCCAATGGCACCTATGGCTCACTTTCTGGAGCAAGTGTTTATTGGGATTTTGTGGAGCTGCCGTCACAGATTTTTGAGAACTGGTGCTATGAAAAAGATTGCTTGGATCTCTTTGCCCGCCACTATAAAACCGGAGAAAAGATTCCTGAGGAACTGGTGGAGCGGATTAAAAATGCAGCCAACTTCCATCAAGGCTATCAGACCTTACGTCAGGTGAGTTTTGGGTTGTTGGATATGGCCTACTATAGCGCAGATCCAGCGGATGTTGGTTCGCTGTTTGAGTTTGAGAAAAGTGCCATGGAAGCGACAGAGCTGCTGCCTTCAGTGGAAGGGATCATGATGTCCACTTCATTTTCCCACATCTTCCAAGGGGGCTATGCAGCGGGGTATTATAGCTACAAATGGGCGGAAGTGCTGGATGCCGATGCGTTCGAGTTGTTTTTGGAAAATGGCATTTTTGACCCTGTTACGGCACAGTCTTTCAAGGAAAATATTTTGTCTGCTGGTGGCAGGGTGCATCCTTCCATTTTGTATAAGCGTTTCCGTGGAAGGGACCCAAAACCAGATGCATTGCTAAAACGAGCAGGGTTGATTTAATACACTTGCAAAATTCTATGATAAGTGAAGCTATCTTCTTGGTGAAAGGTGGCTTTACTTTTTTGATGCCACACCCTTTTCCAACGCACATCCTCCCAAAAAGGTGTCGCTTCCTAATGACGGCCCTTGGTGTGCCTGTTTTCCAGCCGATGGTGGAGGGCGTTAAGAAAGGGGAGTTGGCTCGCGTCGTGGAACAGCGAGACCCACTCACTTTTAGGCCGTAGCCATCGGGTGGAAATTAAAATGGGTGACGGATCGCTGTCGTAGGGTAAATCCATGTTACATTTTAAAAGGGATACCACCGGCCTAGATTTTTTTCTTTGCTTGATACCTGTTTTATATAGAGGACAGATGGCGCAGGTTTTTGCTGATTTTTACCAGTTTCTGTGACGTTTTGCAAAAGAAGAAATGTTTAATCAAAATAAAGTAGCTGTTTACTGGTTGTTTTACATGGGATTACCATTGAAAATTTGGCAATAAAACTACCTGTTTTGAGGGTCTTGTTTTACTGATTTGCTATAGAAATCGTTGCCTGATTATTGATAATGTAAATTTTAAATATTTTTGTTGATATTATTTGAATTAATTGCTGCTGTTGTTAACTTTGTAACATAAGGAAAAGACAAAAGGTCTTTTAGATACTGTAGGGTGATGAAATTGGCAGACATGCCCCCCTGTCTCGGGGGTGGGGAGTTTGGGATAAAGCAAACATGGAGCTCGTGTTTTGCCTAACTGCCCCGTGGAGGTTCGAGTCCTTCTCCTACAGCAGGTTATTTTGGGTTTATTGTTAATTGACTAAAGCTATGAGATTTTGTTTCATAGCTTTTTGTTTTTATAGCGGTCGGATGTAGATGTTTTTCCATCGGACGCTCATTGGCGTTTCTTTTTTGCCTACACCATGTACTTGCAATCCAATAAAACCTTCCGGATTGTCGGCATACCTTTCGGGATCATAGTCTAGGTCTGCGACCAATTGGCCGTTAATCCATGTTTTGATGCTTCTTCCGCTGGCTATTATTCTATATTGATTCCATGTGTCATTTTTGAAATAGCTATGGGTGTTTACCTTGGGGTCGTCGGACTGTGGTTCGGGAGATTGCCAGCCACCAGCTGCTTCACCATAAATATAGCCTGCCTGGCCGGGGCTTTGCTCGATTTCGACTTGTGGGCCATACACCCTGCCACCATATTCCTCGCCTTTCAGCTTTGCCCTGATTTGCACTCCTGAATTAAAGAATTGGTCATATTTGACCATAAAGGTCAATTCAAAGTCTTTAAACTCCTCCTCCGAGCATAAAAATGTGTTGGGGCTATTGGGAACAGTGGTTCCGACGATTGTCCCATCTTCTACCTTGTAAGCCGCCTTGCCGCTTTTCTTGGTCCATCCATTGAGTGTTTTGCCATCAAAGAGGAGTTGCCAACCTTCTTGCTGCTGCTTTTTAGAAAGGTGATTGTCTTTGTTGTTGAATGGGATGGTGCAAGCCAGCGTCGTGATGCAAACGATGATCGCCAGTAAGGGTGCTAATTGTTTTTTCATGGTTATTTTGGTTATTGGTTATATGATTATCCACAATGATACCAGTAATCACAGGAAAATTAAATAGGTGCTCACAGAAAACATGGAAATCTCAGAAAAGCCTTATTTCATTCTGGGTTTTCTGTGTATTCCGTGAGAAATAAAATTTACTGGCGAGAAAGCGTATAACCAAATTTGGAGAATATTGATTGAAAATAAAACGAAATAAAGTAAATAGTCAATAAAAGATGTCTTCGAAGTGCCTGTGAAGCTGTCTGATACTTTTTATTCACTGATGCTTGTATTACCGATTTCAAAGTTGTTGGGACGCTTCTTCACTGGAAATGGTGCTATTCCACTTTTTTGTAGATGAAGTCCATGATTTTTTCAGGATAGTTGCTGATAAATAACCTTTTTTGGGTGACCAGTCCGTCAGCATTGTAATTGTAGTAAAACCTTAACCGTTTTTCTTTGATAGTGGGTTCTCCTTCGTCGTTGTATTGGGTTTCAGTGATGGTGAGTCTGGTGGGATTGTTTTTGGGGAGGAAAGGAATGTGATCAATGCGAATTGGAAACATTTCAGCTTGTCCACCATAAAAGGTGATGTCAAGAAGATCAACATCATTAAAATTAAGAGCTGAGTAGGGGGTGGGGTGATCGTCATAAGCAGTGAAAACGATATTGTATTTGTATTTTAAACCTTTCCCTTCCCGTCCATCTATGCTTTCTGTATTGATCGTTGAAATGTTACCAATGCTGTCAAGTGTTATGAGTGTTCGCACGGTATCTACTCGGGCATCATGTACCTTCCTCAGTTGTACTATTTCCCTTACGTTTTTATGATATCGGTAAAATCCCTCTATATGAAACCTATCTACTTTTGACCAACTCAATCTTCCTTTTTCATCATACCTAAAATGCCTGATAGTTTCTTCTATATTGGAATCTATTCTGAAAGCACTGTAGGGCATGGCACTTTCCAGTTGGTTGTGCTGATTATAATGAAGTGCCAGCGTGTCTCTGTTATCATAGGATGAATCTTCATATTTGGTCCAACTTGCTACAGAGATAGGTCTATAAAGTGAATCATATTGAAAGGTTTTCTTGGTCAAGCCTCCTATCCAAGTGACATTATAGGATAGGTCGGCTTCGATCAGTAGCCACTCGGGCTTTTCCGGGTTTATAGGGACTCCAGGGGTGGTGGGCAACAAATCACAGCCTGTCATCAGTAAAAATGTGCAAACTACCAAATAGTGGCGTGCAGTTTTGATCGCATTTAGCATAGCGGATAGTTTTTGTGAATAAGGTAGTTGTAATGTTGGTAGAAATAAAATTGACGTAAGTAGGTTGTTTTAATATGTATATCAACTGTAATTTTTTCGGCAGTTTTATTTTACCGATTGGACATTGTAATTTGTGGTCTGAAAAGTAAACTGATAGTATGAAACCTTTGCTGTTCAAAATCGCCAAGACCAATGAAGAAGCTGTACGGATTTTACAGGAGGACTATCCTTATTTTTATGACAAGTGGCATTACCATGTGGAGACCCAGATCATGGTGATTGTGGAAGGGGAAGGTACTTATTTTATCGGTGATGCCATTGGCCACTTTAAAGCAGGGGACATTTTTATCCTTGGATCTAACTTGCCCCATTTTTTTAGAAGTGAGCAGCAGTATTATCAAGGGCTTTCCACCCTGCATTCAAAGAATATTTCGGTGCTTTTTGCTTTGGAATCCATGGGGGAGCGAATGCTGGATCTTCCGGAGTTTTTTGCCGTGCGAAAGCTATTGGAACGCAGTAAACGGGGGCTGATGCTAGAGGGAGATATGAGAAAAAAGATGTTTGATGCTGCCCATGTCATGGCAGGGAAAGAAGGTTTGGAGCGTATTATTTACCTGTTTGACCAGCTTCACAGTTTATCGATAAGCAATGAACTTAGGGCACTGAGCCATGTTAATTTTGAGCCTGGCCCATTGCCTTCCGATACCAAAAAAATCAATGGGGTGATTCGCTTTATCATGGAGAATTTCTCTAAAGAGATTACCGTTTCGGATGCCGCCAATGTAGCCAACCTCAGCATTCAGGCTTTTTGTAGGTACTTTAAACTGCATACAAGAAAGACTTTTTCTCAGTTTCTAAACGAAATAAGAATTGGGCACGCATGCAAGCTCCTGATAGAAGATGGATATAGTAAAAAGGAAATAGCCTTCCAAAGTGGCTATGATAACATTTCTTATTTTAATAGGCAGTTCAAACAAATCACTTCCCTGACTCCTTCTGAATATGCGAGGGCTCATCGGATCAATCATAATCAAGCCAGTTAATCCCGGAATATGCATTAGCCTATCTATTGCGGTATGAACCTACTTCAAAATCAGTCGCTTCGCTGCTGTTTTCGATTTCACCATAGCGGTGCTATGCCTCAATCTCCAAACAGCCTGATTTTCTTGTAGTTTCAAACCTCATCACGATTCCTAATGCATAAACCGGGTTAATGGGGTTGTTTTGGGGTTTAACCCAGGTTCTCAGACATCCATAAAGAACAACATTAAGTAGCTAACTTATTTCAGAACCACATTAGGCACACAGGGCACAATAGGGAGAATTCGGTAATCAATATACCCTGTACTTTTAGATGTGATATTTATACCAGCTGGAGGAAGGTAGCAAGCGACTTAAAAACGTGTTTTATTTAAATAAAATCGCTTTTGGTCAATATAGCTGATGGCCTTAATCACATTAACCCGAGGCAATGCCTTGCGGGATGTGTCTAAAAGCAATCCCCTCACGCAAGCTGAAAGCCTAGTTCAATACCTCCCTCTAGCCATGGACGTGTTATCAAAAGCCAATTAATTGGTAATATTTTCTATTTTTAGGTGATCCTATGCAAAAAATTATAATTCTTACCATCTTCCTCCTGTTTCTAACCACCAAATGCCCTCCTTTTGTCTAGTTTTACTTAGTGGCAATGCCCATAAGGGGCTCGCTGTGCAGTAAAATATCATCATTTACCACTATGATCATGAAACATTCAAAATTACTTACCGCATTCTTATCGGCATTAGTGATGCTGATGAGTAGCCAGTATCTCGTGGCACAAGTAAAAAGTGACTATGATAAGGATACTGATTTCGATCAATACAAGACCTATTCTTTTGAAGGATGGCAAAAGGAAAGTGACCAACATCTGAATGAATTTGACAAGAAGCGAGTCTTGGAGTCGTTGAAATCGGAGTTTGCGGCTAGGGGGATGGTGCATGATGAGGAGAATGCTGACGCCAAAATCGCCTTGTATGTGGTGCTGGACCAAAAGACAAGTACTACGGCCTATACTGATTTTATGGGCGGGTATGGTTATGGTCCGCGATGGGGCTGGGGCATGGGGGCTGGTAATGTTTCCGCAACCACCACCTACAGTAATAATGATTATACCGAGGGTACCCTGGTCGTAGATATGTATGATGGCAAAAGCAATGCCTTGATCTGGCAAGGGATATTGACCTCTACGGTGACCGAAAAGCCAGAGAAAAGGGAAAAGACCATCCCTAAGAATATCAAAAAACTCATGAAGAAATTTCCGGTAGATAAAGTAAAATGATCCATAATTTTTAATCAACATCATCAACTTAAACTATGCAGACTATGAAAAAGGTTACGCTGATTTTGTTTCTAGGGATGTTCGTAGGTGGGGCTGCTTATGCTCAGGAGGAGCGGGTGGTCCTAAAAAAAGTAAGCGAAAGTGAAGTGCCCGCCGAAGTGGTAGAAGCCATTAAAAAGGATTTTCCCCAATCGGTGGTGGACCAGATCAAGATTTTGCCTGCTGATGGAATTGATGGCTGGAAGGTGACAGATGTGCAAAACACCATGTCACCAAATGATGAGATGAGCTATTATGCGATTGATTTTTATGGAGATGGCGTTTCTGGTGAAGTCTTGTATGATGAGGATGGAAATATGATTGTTTATAAAAAGGTCATTACCAACGAGGCCTTGCCACCATCAATCAGAAACCATATAGGGACGACCTATTCTGGATGGGCGTTTATAAAGGATAAGGAAGTGATCAAAAAGACCCCTAATAGCGCCACCGATGTATATACCGTCGTGATCAAAAAGGGCAAAGAGAAGAAAATACTTCACTATGATAGTGCTGGGAATCCCCTCGATTGAGATTGATCAAGTACAATGGCCGTCGTGAAGGTGGCCGTTGCACTTATTTTCAATGGGCAAAAGGTGCATAATGGATGAGTTACTTTTAGATCCCCAGCATGTTGGAGTGATAGAGGTGATTTTTTTCTGTTGCCGATTTGCCGACCATTTGACCATGACACCATTCAATTTCCGAATAGTAGGGAATAAACGATTATATTGATGAAGAGACTTTTGCCGATACTTTTATGTTTGTTGATTTGGTCACTGCCCAGCATTGTCCAAGCACAAAAATCCAAAAAAAAATTCAGTATGAAAGTCTTTAAGGATTCGCTGGATGGTCAATTGGATATGAGTGATTTTTTGATTGACTTCCATGGGTTTATTCCCGTGCCCCAACTGATTACCGAGCCGGCTGTGGGGAGTATTGGAGGGGTCTTTACGCCTATATTTATCCAACCAAACAAGCACCAGGAAGAAGGTAGGTACATACCGCCTGATATCACGGCGGGATTTGTGGGCTACACAGCCAACAAATCCTGGGGGTTTGGGGCAATAAGAATGGCCTCACTTCCCAAGCACCATTTGAGATATCGCGTGGCGGCATTTCATGGAGATGTCAATATGGATTTTTACAGGACACTTCCCATCGTAGGAGAGCGAGAACTGGGGTTTAATCTACAGACCAATGGTTTTTTTGTATCGCTGCTACGGCAGATTGCGGACACTGAGCTTTATATGGGCTTGGATTATTCCTTTGCCCATATCAATGCCAGTCCGGATTTTGGAATAAGCGAGTTGCCGGAATTTATAGAGGACAAGGAGCTGAGCAGCAACTTAAGTACCATCAGCCCAGATATACAGTATGATAAACGTGACAATGTATTTACCCCTAATAAGGGGATTTACCTGGTGTCTACCTTCCGCATCAATGCCAACTGGACAGGGAGTGACTATGACTACCAGAAGCTGAACTTAGCAGGATTTAAATTCTTCCAGCCCAGTCCCAAATGGGTGAGTGGCGTCAGGCTGGAAGGCTTATGGCAATTTGGCGATCCTCCGTTCTATGCAAATCCTTTTGTGGATATGCGCGGCGTTCCCATGGCCCGGTACCAAGGAGATCAGGTGTATATGTTGGAAACCGAGCAGCGCTATGATTTTAGCTTGCGGTGGAGTGGGACGCTGATAGCAGGACTGGCCAAAGCACCAACAGCTGAAGTTAATTTTAATGCTTCCGAGTTGATCTATACCTATGGAGCGGGATTTCGCTACTTGTTGGCCAGGAAGTTTGGCCTTCGCACAGGTGTCGATGTGGCATGGTCCAATGATGATTTTGGTTGGTATATCGTCTTTGGGCATGCTTGGAACAATAGGAATTGATGATAAAGAAATATAGAGTCAATAATAGATAAGTTGGTGTTAAACCGGGTTAAATGATTAGTGATATGAAAAGTAAACAGGATTTAATTGCTCTTTTTTGCGGATTGGCTCTTTGCCTAGGTTTGGTTTCGTGCTCATCAGAAACGGAAAAAATTTCTGAAGAACCGACCAACTCCAGGGAAATTGCTGGCGCAAGTGCAGCCCTTCCTTCTTGGAATGATGGGGATACGAAGCAGGCCATAATAGGTTTTGTGGAAGAGGTGACCAATTCCGAGAGCCCCAATTATATCAAGCCAGAAGACCGTATAGCCACTTTTGATAATGACGGCACGCTATGGTCAGAGCAGCCGGTTTATTTTCAGTTTTTCTTTGCCATCGACCGAATCAAGACCATGGCTGCAGACCATCCCGAGTGGAAAGACCAACAACCGTATAAGGCGATTCTAGAAAAGGATATGCCGGCACTGATGGAGCAGGGCAAGGCGGGTCTGCTTAAGGTCGTGATGACCACGCATGCGGGAATGACTACAGATGAATTTGAAAAAATCGTTTCAGATTGGATTGCTACGGCAAAACATCCCACCAAAAACCGCCCCTATACTGACCTGATCTTTCAGCCCATGCTGGAGTTGGTGCAGTACCTCCATGCGTATGATTTTAAGGTGTTTATCGTCTCAGGAGGAGGCATCGAGTTTATGCGGCCTTGGGCAGAGGAGGTTTATGGCATACCTAGGGACCGGGTCGTTGGGAGCAGTATCAAAACTGAATATGACTATAACGATGGCCAGCCCATCATCAAAAGGCTGCCTGAAATTGACCTGATCGATGATAAGGAAGGAAAGCCCATAGGCATCCATCGGTACATTGGTCGGAAGCCGGTTTTTGCAGCAGGCAATTCTGATGGGGACCTTCAGATGCTCCGGTGGACAGCTGCCAATTCGGCAAAGAGTTTCAAGCTGTATGTACACCATACAGATGAAGCACGGGAATGGGCCTATGACCGGGACTCCCATATCGGGACATTTGACAAGGGCTGGGACGAAGCCAAGGAAAAAGGTTGGACACTTGTGGACATGAAAGAAGACTGGAAGGTCATCTATCCCCATGAGCTGGATTCAGTAGATTGATTAAACCCAGCAAAGGTTATTTGCTCTTATTAAAATGGTTCATGGAGGTTAAGGTGAGAAAGATATCGGCATTATTCGTACTGTTATTTTTGTCTTGGTCAGTGATGGCTCAGGAGACAGAAGAGAAGACATCTGTGGAGCTGTCACAGCAAGTGATCAACCCTGCTACGTTAGCTTGGCAACTTCAGCTAGAGGAGTTTGGGATTTTCAAGACCAATAATGCAGATGGCTTTGCCCAGAATTTTCGTCTGAGAGGCATTATCCCTTTGGAGAAGGGAAAGCTGCTGCCTTTCCCACAGCTTATCCGGGTAATTGCTTTTTTGAATACGGCTCCAGGAGGGCCTACAGGCTTGGGAGATATTACGATCAATCAGTTCTTTATCCTTGCCAAAGAGAGCTGGGGACAGTTTGGGGCGGGTTGGAATTTGCAGATACCTACTGCCACCTCTCCTGAGCTAGGGTCTCCACAGTGGGAGCTAGGGCCTGCTTTTACGGTGACCTTTACGAATCTGGGCAATTGGCAGATGTACTGGATCTGGCAAAATTTCTTTTCGATCAGCCATAACAGTGAGTATGGCAACCGAAATGTCACCGCCCTCCAACCGAATATTTTCTATACCTGGTCAAATGGCATATACGCTGGTATGGAGCCATTGTGGCAATTGGATTATGAAACGGGAAAAGTAGCCATTCCACTAAACCTGCGCCTTGGCTATGTCTGGGCAGGAAAGCTAAAGTACAATGCCTATATCGAGCCGGAATTTATGGCTTATCGCTCTGAGGGGTTTCCGTATAACCAAAATGACTTTGGGATTCGCCTCGGCTTCCGATGGTATCTTCCCATAAAATCGAATTAATGTTCTAACTGAAAAACGACAAAGCAATTGATCGCTTCAAGTGTTGACCTATGATAAACCGCAATGAGTATGAAACCAATAATCCAACTTAACTCGACAATGCACAGAGGACGGTTGCCGCCTTCCTTGTCACCTCGCAGGAGGTTTTATGTCCGCTAGACCTGCTTTCAAAAAGGGAAAGAGGACTAGATATGATTTTAAAAATAACGCTTACCTAAAATTAAACAACGATGAAGTTACGAACTATTTTATCCTTTTTGGCCGTCGGCGGATTGGCCGGCCTGTCTTGGGGGTGTTTGCCTTCAGGGCCTGATTATGTGGAGGACATGGATATTGTCTACACCACGTATCAGGAAGATTACGATTTCCAGTCCAAGAGTACGTATTCCATGCCTGATCAGATCGTGACCGATGTAAAGGTCGATGACGGTGACACTACTTATGTGTATATGGATGCGAAGTTTGCCAATCCCATTCTATCGGAAATCGAACAGAATATGGAAAGTTATGGCTGGACACGAGTGGGGGTGGAAGAAACGGCTGATATGCTACTGATGCCTGCGGGTACTTCTACTACCAATTATTACTATTACTGGTGGTATGACTGGTGGTGGGGAGGATATTACCCCGGCTGGTGGGGCTGGTATTATCCGCCATATTACCCAGTCAGTAGCTATACGACAGGATCCCTGATCTTGGTGCTCACAGATCCCAGTGCTGCCGAGACCAACCCGATCAATAAGTCAAATGCGGCTTGGCTATCTGTCAGCAACGGTATCCTTACCTATTATAATGACATAGAAAGGGTGACTGACGCTATCGACCAGGCTTTTGACCAATCTCCTTATCTGCAAACCCAATAATTCTTAGCGCAATGAAAAAAATAGTGATAATGCTTGTTTTGGGGCTATTTGTTTCCCTCCAAGCTTCCGCACAAGAGAGTAAGGTGACCTTATCATATCCCATCGGATTTGCCATAGGTGACGTGAGTGATTATGTAAAACCTAGCAGCTTCAGAGGAATAGCGATTGATTACAGGAAAATGATCAATGACAATGTAGGGGTGGGTTTTTCTACGGGTTGGAACGTGTTTTATGAAGAATTGGCCTATGATACGTATGAGTTTGAAAACCAGGCCGTGTCCGGTAAGCAATACCGCAACAGTAACCATGTGCCCATTTTGTTTAATGGAGCATATTATATGGAGCCACGGGCGGCGGTCAATCCATTTGTCAGCGTAGGGATAGGTACGGTGTATACACGGAGAAATACAGATATGGGACAGTTTACCATGGAGCAAGAAGCTTGGAATTTTGCATTGGCACCTGAAGTGGGCATGCTGATAGAGTTTGCCAGTGGATTTGCTTCATCAGTATCGGTGCAGTATTACAATGGCTTCCAAGCGGGAAACGAACTGAACGATCCCCAATCCTATTTTGCACTTAAGATAGGTTTTGAGTTATAGTGACTTTCTGTTCCCTATTAATACCAAATCATAGAAAATAAAGATAAACACGGTGGAATGGCTTATTGTCCATTCCACTGGTTCTTGTAGAAGTACGTACTGTTTGCGCATTGTGAAATGGCCAATGGGAAGTGCGCAAGCCGAGTTTATCCATTTTACCTATTTTATAACTAATTAAAAATAATCCATACTATGAATACAGGAGCCAATCGCTTAGAAAAAACCATTCGCCAATGGTACATATTGTTTATTGTCGGCCTTGTTTTTATCGGGCTAGGCGTGTATACATTTGTGACACCTGCGAAGGCTTATTTGGCATTGTCCATTGTTTTTAGTCTGTCATTCCTTATCACAGGTTTAGGGGAAATTTCCTTTTCATTGATTAATAAGCGGATTTTTGATCGTTGGGGATGGATTTTAGCATTTGGGTTGCTAAATTGTCTAGTGGGAATATTATTGCTCAGCCGTCCAGAGGTGTCCTTGGCTACCATGCCACTTTACCTTGGTTTTTTAATTTTGTTCAGATCAGTCGGCGCCATTAGTTATGCCTATGAGATTAAGCAAATGGGAGTTACTGATTGGTCAGGAGTACTTTCACTAGGAATCTTAGGAGTGATATTTTCATTTATTCTTATATGGAACCCTATTTTGGGCGGCCTTACGATAGTGAGCTGGACAGCACTGTGCTTTTTATCCATCGGGATTCTCAGCGTTTATTTGTCTTTACAGCTGCGTAAGTTTGGTAAATGATAGTATTGAAAATAAAATAAATCAACTACTTAAAATAAAAAAAATGAAGATTCGCCTTATTACTTTGTTCTTTCTGGCTTCTATATTCTCTATGAAGGTTTATGGTCAGGAGAGTGGCGCGCCCCAAAGTGCAGCCCAGGCCAATAACCCTTTGGCCAATATGACTGCATTGAATTTCCACAATTATTATATTCCCCGCTTGACAGATGCTCCTAAGGATGCCTATTTGAACAATGCCTGGGTGCGGTTTGCAAAACCTATTTCCGAAGGGAAATGGCTGCTCAGGGTGTCTGCGCCACTAAATACAACTGGCATACCCGATCCTGTAGATGGGACGGTCAATTCAATTAATGGCCTAGGGGATGTCAATGCTTTTATGTCCTATAACTTTGTGTCCAAGCCGACCGCCACTGTTGGGATAGGGCCAAATCTCACCGCTCCGACAGCCAGTGAATCTGCCTTGGGAACTGGCAAATGGCAAGGTGGTTTTGCGATGGTCGCTTTTATTGCGAAGTCAGCCGTCTTTCAGTTTGGTGGACTGGTGACATGGCAGACCTCTTTTGCGGGTGACAGTGACCGTTCCGGTACCAATGTAGCAGCCGTTCAGCCCTTTTATTTCTGGCAGTTAGGAAAAGGAACCTATCTTCGCGGAGCCCCCATTTGGGCATTTGATTTTAAAAATGACGCCCTTTCTGTGCCCTTGGGCCTCGGTATCGGGAAAGTAGTAAAGGTGGAAAACACGATGTTTAACTTATTTATCGAGCCACAATACTCCTTACTACATGCAGGTACACAGCCGCAGTTCCAGTTATTTACTGGGATCAACTTGCAGTTTATGGGGAAATAGAGCCAAGAATACCAGAAATTCGATTTTGGTTTTACGTAACTGACCTGCCAAGGAGTGTGCAAAACCCTTGGCAGGTTTGTCCTATCAGCTAGTAATCGTACATTTGAAACGGATCAAATTTACGCTTCATGCACAATCACGTAACAATCACATATTGCACCCAGTGTCGTTGGATGCTCAGGGCGGATTGGATGGGACAGGAGCTGCTGACGACTTTTGAAGAGGAGCTGGATGAGCTTAGCCTTCGTCCTGGGACGGGCGGTGTCTTTGAAGTAGAGGCCAATGGCCAATTGGTCTGGTCACGCAAAGAGAATGGCCGGTTTCCCGAAATCACCGAACTAAAGCAAGTGGTGAGAGATGTGATCGCCCCTGACAAAGGCTTGGGGCATGCGGATAGGAAAGAAAAATGATTGATATGAGTAATTTTCAACAGCCTTAAAGGCTAATCCTGCTTTGTTTTGGGTATTTTAGAACTCCTTCCTATCGACAAAAAAGCCTGTCCAAATGGAATGCCTTAGCAAAGTGCGCAGTCATTCGCCATGGGGATTTTTTAAAGCAACTGTTGAATTTGACAAAATAGGGCAATGTAAACAGCCATAAACTAAAGGAGGGTATTTTGCTATTTGATAGGAAGGATGTTTTTTATAAATACGATAATTACAGATAGTTTAATTTAAAGTACATTTTTATATATTGGTAATAGCGAAGTGATTGTACTACTACTTTTTCTGTTCTGAAGCCTTCATTTACCACCGAGAATTCACCATTTGTTTATTTGCAATTTTATCTTTAACGAGTAATTTTGTTACTCTTGAGTAATTTTTTTACTCTTATTTTATGGATATCACGGAGTGTGATTGACCTGGCGAAGCTGTACTTGGGAAGAAAAAAGTCAAATTCAAAGAGGCAGGAACCGATCAAGAGCATCAACAGCTATTCAACTTAGAAGATCAAACCATTCAACGACCCACCTTGGAACCAAAAATAATTGAGCCATCGAAAGGATGGAAATTGGTAGATTTTAAAGAGCTTTGGAGATACAAAGACCTGCTTTATTTCCTGACCTTGCGGGGCATCAAGGCGCGTTACGCACAGAGTATCTTGGGAGTGTCCTGGGCGATCATCCAGCCACTGTTTACGACGCTGGTATTTACTGTGGTGTTTGGCAACCTTGCCAAAGTGGATTCTGACGGGATGCCTTATGTGCTATTTTCCTACTTGGCGCTGTGGCCGTGGAATTATTTCTCTGGCACCCTCACCGAGTCAGCCAACAGCCTTATTGCCAATTCCGGGATGATCACCAAGGTGTATTTTCCAAGGATGGTGCTGCCACTGGCCTCGATATTTTCCAAGTTGTTGGACTTTATCATTGCCTTTTTGGTGGTCGTGGGGTTTTTGATCTATTTTCAGGTGATGCCGGGTTGGGGATTGGTTTTCCTGCCACTGTTGATTGTCCAGTTGCTGCTGACGTCTTTGGGCATTGGTATGATCCTGTCCGCTATGGCCGTGCAGTACCGCGATGTCAAGCATGCACTGACTTTTTTGGTGCAGTTGCTGATGTACACCGCACCGGTGGTCTATAGCACGACGGCCGTACCTGAAGTTTACCGTCCATTTTATATCCTGAATCCCATGGTCGGGGTGATCGAAGGCTTTCGCGCGGCCTTCCTAGACCGTCCGCTACCTTGGGAATGGATCTGGCCTGGAGCAGTAGTGGCTATGGTGCTTTTTGTCTTTGGGATGTTTTATTTCAGACGGATGGAGCGGGTGTTTGCAGATGTGGCGTAGGGGAGAGTACAGCGTAGCTAGATGCAAGTATCCAGTAGTGGGATAGGAGTAGTGAGTCTTGAGATATGAGTCTTGAGACTTGAGATTTGTACAATGACAATGAGCTTTGTTTAGTGATAACAGATGGAATGGCACTAATTTTATAGCCTTGGAAATAAGAAAGGATAATGAACGAAGAAAATAATGTTTTCCCGACCGAATTTAAGATTCGTCAGTATGATCGGGCAAAGCTATTGGAGCAGCAGCCTTTGTTGATTTGGTTTACGGGGCTGTCAGGGTCAGGGAAGTCTACCTTGGCCAATGCCACAGAGTTTGCGCTACACCAAAAAGGGCTGAAAACCTATCTTCTGGATGGTGATAATTTGAGGTCTGGGCTGAATAAGGGGTTGGGGTTTTCGTCGGAGGATCGGATCGAAAACCTCCGCCGGGTAGGTGAGGTGAGCAAATTGATGCTGGATGCAGGTTTGATAGTGATTGCGGCTTTTATTTCACCCTTCAGAAAAGAGCGTGAAATGATCAAGGAGCTGGTAGGTAAAGAGAACTTTATAGAGATCCATGTGAGCTGTCCCCTCGAAGTGTGTGAAAAAAGGGATACGAAAGGCCTCTATCAGAAAGCAAGAAAAGGGATCATCAAGGATTTTACTGGCATCGATTCCCCATATGAGGCTCCCATAGAAGCAGACCTGAAGGTGGATACGGACAGCAAGACTGTAGAGGAATGTATAAATAATATTGTAAGTGCCATTGGGAAAAGATGTCAAAGCTATGGTCATAATATCAGCTAAGAGGAACACTTTGGAGAATAAGCGATAGTGGGAAAAAGTATTATCCAAGTAGAAAACTTGTCTAAGCGTTACCGGCTAGGCCTTAAAGAGAAGCGGTCCAAGACCTTGGCCGGACAGGTTGGCAATATCATCAAGTCCCCATGGGAAAACTTTCAGCGGCTTCGGAAGTTGAGCAAGTTTGGAGAAGAGGATGAATCGGTTTTTTGGGCGCTGAAGGATATCAGTTTTGAGGTGAAGGAAGGGGAAGTGCTGGGCATTATCGGTAAAAACGGTGCGGGTAAATCGACCTTGCTCAAGATACTGTCCCAAATCACAGAACCTACTTCAGGTAAAATCACCCTGAATGGCCGTGTGGCCTCTTTACTGGAAGTAGGCACTGGCTTTCACCCTGAGCTGACCGGTAGGGAAAATATCTATATGAATGGAACCATCCTCGGTATGACGAGGCGAGAGATCGACCGGAAATTGGATGAAATCATTGACTTTTCGGGCATAGAAAAGTTTGTGGACACACCGGTAAAGTTTTATTCCTCGGGCATGAAAGTGCGTCTAGGTTTTTCGGTGGCAGCTCATTTGGAGCCGGAGATTTTGATCATCGATGAGGTGCTGGCCGTGGGGGATTATGAATTTCAGCAAAAGTGTCTCGGAAAGATGGAGGATGTAAGCAAGAACCAAGGACGGACGGTGCTCTTTGTGAGCCATAATATGGCGGCAGTGCAGAATTTGTGTAGTAGGGGGATATTAATGGGAAATGGCAAACTGCACTTTGATGGAGTAACAGAAGAGGCATTGAAAAGCTATATTGGAGGCAATACCAGTACATGCTTTTTGGATTTGGAAAATGCCCATATCAAAGGAGAAGGGAACCAAAAGATAAAATTAAAGTCCATTAATCTCTCTAGCCGTTTGGATGAAGATATACCGGTATTCCCGAGGAAAGATGTGTATATTTCGCTGGATGTAGATTTTAAAGAAGGCTTTAAAAATCAAGGAGAGAGGATAGATATTCGGATTGATAACCGACTGGGACAACGACTTATTTGGTGTAGCACAAAAGCCGATAACAGGCTAAAGTTGGGGACGGGAAAAATAACTTTCAAAATCCCCCAATGCCCATTGGTTCCCGATGAATATGTCCTTACAGTATTTATTCACGATGGACATGATGTGGCCAATTGGTACCCTCAAGTAATGAATTTTAAAGTGGAAGAAGCAGCATATTTTGATTCTGGGATGACCATTCCTAATGGACAAACCAGCTTTATTTACCCTTTTGAACTTACTAATTCCTAAAAATGATAAAAAAAATAAGAGATAAACTGTTTGGAATAAGTAAACTAGGCTATTTGATCTCCGAGGAGGGAAAGCGGAACAGGGAGCTTTCCAGCTATAATATGAGAGAGCTGAAGGCGATTGAATTCCTTAAAGACTACTTTCCTGAAGGCTTTCTTTTTGAAACTGGTTTTTCTCTGTCTTTTCAGACGATACAGCACATCATCAATGATCTTACTATTTATAAGCCCAAGGTTGTTCTTGAATTTGGTTCGGGACTTTCTACCCAAATACTAAGCAATTACATCAATAAGCATCAGCTTAGTTGCAAGCTTATAAGTATAGATGATGATCAAGAGTGGCAGGATAACTTAAAGCAGGCTTGTAAAGGGGTGGATTTTCACACTTTTACACTGAAGGATGATCATCCCTATTCTTATGGCGGAAAAGGAAAATGGTTTGACATTCCCAACAACCATGCAATCAATACAGTTGAATTTGACCTGATCATCGTGGATGCACCAAAAGGAGGGCTATGTAGGCAATCCAGAATTGGTTTTATTCCTTTTGTCAAAGACAAGCTTTCGAATTCTCCGATCGTTTATTTGGATGACACACATCGTCAGGAAGAGCAGGAAATTGGCCATTTTTTGGTGGAGACCATCCCAGCGTTTGTAGGCAAGATTAATGGGTTCAATTACACAAGGTATTCTTTTGGGGATAAATTACATACTGCACCTTCATGAATAGAGAAGCTCCTTTGGTTTCCATTCTGATCCCAAATTATAATAAAGCACCTTATATAAGGGAAACATTGGACTCTGTGCTAAACCAGACCTACCAGCACTGGGAGTGTATTATTGTCGATGATCATAGCACGGACGAATCATGGGAAATTCTAGAAGAATACTCTGCTAAGGATGATAGGTTTAAAGTTTTTCAAAGACCAGACCATTTAGCAAAGGGAGGGAATGTATGTAGGAATTATGCTCTTAGATTATCGCTAGGGGAATATATTCAGTTTTTAGATTCTGATGATATTTTAGCACTGACATGTTTGAACGAAGAATGTCGTTTTGTGAAAAAATATCCCCAAAAGGATTTTTTGGTTTTTAATTCTGAATTATTTGATAAAAGTCCTGGTGATTTAGGTGTTTTATGGAATATCGATAAAGAAGAAAATGATTTTTATAGGTATTTGAAAACAGATGGAGTTTGGCAAACAGCTGGAGCTCTTTATAAGAGAAGTTTTTTTTTATTGAATTTAGCCTTCAATGAAGATCTTTCTATTTGGCAAGACTTTGACCTTCATTTTAGGGCCATATTGGTGTCAAAGAATTACAAGAAACTTCTAGGTCTTAAACCTAATATTTTCATAAGAAATGGGCTTGAAAATTCTATAAGTAGGACTAAAGATAGAAAGGTTGTACTTGATCAGTTAAAAAATAGGTTTATAATATATTTATCGTTTAAAGAATTGATAAGGAAGGGAGGGCTTGATTTTGATAAACCCGGCTATTTTATATATAAATCCGTTTGTTTTTGGTTTGCGGCACAGTTTTATGTTAAATATGGAAGATGGGATGGTTTTATTGAAAGCCTTAACCAACTAAGGAAATCTCAAAATCTACCATTTTATAAATGTGAATTATATAAGGTTCATTGTTTGATGCTAAAGGTGGCTAATAGGTGGAGGCCTATGAAGAAATTGTTAGTGTTTTTAGGGGGAATAAAATAACGCTTGATTTTTTTATTCAAAGGGAAAATACAATGTGGAAGGAAAGAATGGAGGGACATGTATTGTAAGTTTACTTCTTTACTGAACTTTTTGATTACACTATACAAACCATCAAAGAGGAAGTTTATTCCAACAGGTTATAATGGTGATAAAAAAGCTCTTATTGATATTTATACTATTGCATTTAACAATGCTGAGTTTATCAAAAACCAGATTTTACTTATTAAGTTAAGGTTTAAGGATCCCCATAAGCATTTTATAATAGATAACTCATCTGATGTTTTGATTAGGGAAAAACTTATTAAAATATGCAAACAGCACCAAGTCGCATATATTGGGCTTCCCACAATCAACTATAGTCCCAATAAATCACATGCAATGGCGATGCATTGGACTTTTGCCCATCTCATAAAGAAAAGAAAACCCAAGTTCTTTTGCTTTCTGGATCATGATATATTCCCAATTAAAGACTTTTCGTTTTTAGACAAAATGAAAAATGGAATTTACGGAAGAATCATGCATTTATATACCCAGAATGGATATGTCGAGCAAATATCGAATAGCTACCCATATTGGTCTATTTGGGCTGGCTTTTGTTTCTTTGATTATAAATTATTTAAAGATATTAAATCATACAAGATTAATTTTTTTTCAAAGAGATTTGAAGGGAAGGGTTTTTTAGATACCGGAGGAGGACTCTGGGAGAAAATTTATTCGAAAATTCCTTATCCAAAAAAAATGGCAAATTTTGAAGTTTTGAATTTCAGAGAGGGAGCCAAGGAGGATCTTCAATCGAGTTCTTTTGAGCTTATTGATGGCTGGATACATTTTGTGAGTTTATCTAATTGGAGGCCCACAAGCAATTTAGAAGAAAAGATTGAAAAATTTAATGAAATTATTGGGAAGTTGGATAACTAAAATTAAAACTTTTGAAAAATATAATATTTACCCTATGTTCTAATAACTATTTGGCACATGCAAAAGTGTTGGGAACATCCATTAGAAAGCATGCTTCTGACTGTCATTTTGTAATTGGCCTTGTTGACCAATGGGATCAAGAGATTGATTATTCCATTTTGGGTGCTGAAGTGGTGAAATTTGATGCCATAGGTGCACAGGTTTTTCCAGAAATGCTTGGGCGTTACAATATTATTGAATTTAATACAGCGGTAAAGCCATTTTACATTGAATATTTCTTCAATAAGTACGGTGGAAATACCAAGGTGTATTATATAGATCCGGATATTAAATTGTACCACTCTATAGAGTTGCTTCATCACTCTCTCGACTTGCACCCAATAATAGTTACACCTAATCTAACTGTGACACCTGATAAGGTGGTGACAGGTGAATTAGCCTCTTTAAGACATGGTATGTTTAACTTAGGGTTTATAGGGCTGAAATGCTCGGAAGAATCAAAGGTTTTTGTACAATGGTGGAAGGAAAGACTTCAAAATTACTGTAAAATAGATAAGGCAAGAGGCATTTTCGTAGATCAAAAATGGGTTGATTTAGCCCCTTTATTCTTCGATAATATTTATAGCATTAAACATCAAGGCTGTAATATGGCATGGTGGAATTTCTCCGAAAGGGATTTAAAAAAAGACCACAATGGGTATTATGTCAATATTCCAGAACAAAGGCTGATTTTTTTCCACTTTAGTGGGTTCGACCCAAATGGTAATCAGACTACCGTCCGTATGAATAATCATTCCTTTAAATTGGAAGACTATGTTGAATTAGACGGCATTTTTAAAGAGTATGCAGGTGAGTTAAAGGAAAATGATTATGACAACATCTCTAAGTTAGTGCCGAAATTAGCTTTTTACAAGAAACCAAACGGCATGAATGTCAAGATCAGAAGACGACTTGGATGGATAAGGAAGGGGCTTTTCGGAAAGGTGTAAGATGCTAGGAATAAGTGTAGTAGTGTGCACATGTAATGGTGCCAACCGCCTGCCAGTTACCTTACAGCACATTTGCCAGCAAAGGTGTACGTATAGCTGGGAATTGATTGTGGTGGACAATTGTTCGACAGATAATACTACAGCCGTGTGCACATCTTTTCTCAAAGACAAGGAAATCGATTGGGTGATTGTACATGAATCTCAGCCAGGTCTGGTGAATGCTCGGCGGTGCGGACTAGAAAAAAGTAAATACGATTTCATTCTTTTCTGTGACGATGATAATGCTTTGAATGAACAATATTTACACTATGGGGTTAGCTTGATGGAACAAAATCCTCAGATTGGTATATTGGGAGGTTTTGGAGCGGCAGTCATTGAGGGGGGAAAGCCTGAGTGGTTTGACCAGTACAGCCACAGTTATGCTGTTGGGAAACAGGCATTATCTAACGGTAAAATAAGCTCTTCTAAAGCAGAAGTTTATGGAGCGGGAGCAATAGTTCGAAAGGAGCCAATATGGGAGTTGTTGCAAAGAGGTTTTGAAACAGTCATGGAGGGAAGGACTGGAAAGAAATTGGGAGCAGGGGATGATGTAGAATGGTGCTACATCTTCCAGCTATTAGATTATGAGATTTGGTTTGATGACAGGTTGCTATTTGATCATTATATTTCAGCGTCCCGATTGACATGGGAATATTATTTGAATCTTAAGGCAGGAATCGCCTCTGGTTCTGGTTTACTATATCCGTATGGTTTGTTGTTGGATGCAAAGAGAGTAAATGTACCTCCATTTTGGAAGGCATACTTGGGTAGAACCCTTATAAGTTTGCTGGTTTGGCTAAAATCTATTTTTATGGTGTCAATTCCAATAAAGGTATCTTCCCAACGGAGATTGGCCCATCGGATTATCACTGCTCGATGTAGGGCATACTTGGTTGATGCTATCCGAGCCAAAAGACATTTTGATCAATTAAAACGGAACTTTCAGTAATTTATTTCGTGGAATCCCAACCTTTTTTTTCAGTTATTATTCCTGCATTTAACAGGGGCCATATTATTGGCCGGGCCATAAGTTCGGTTCTAGGTCAGTCTTTTCAAAATTTTGAACTTATTGTAGTTGATGATGGATCACAGGATAATACAGGAGAGGTAGTAAAGCAGGTTGGAGATGAACGTGTAAGATATTTTTACCAAACCAATAGTGGAGTTTCAGCTGCAAGAAATATAGGTGCCAATGTGGCTAATGGAATAAATTTAATTTTTTTAGATAGTGATGATGAATTAGGTGAAGAGGCTTTGGCAAAATTTAATTCAGTCATTCATCGAGGTGAAGTTATACAGTTTGGGTTTGTGAAAGTTAATGAGACCTCATCGATTTTAAAGTATCCTGAAAAAAATAAGTTTATGAGTAAGTTACCGGGGAGTTTTTGTATAAAACGAGATGTTTTTAAAAGTATATCGGGTTATGATGAACGTTTGGCCTACAGTGAAAACACAGAAATGTTTCATCGGTTGAGTTTAATAGGGGTAAGGATTCATGAGGAACAATTTATAAGTTTAAGATATTACGAGAGTATCACAGGAGGGTCAAAGAACAGACACAATAAAATAGCTGGATTAAAGTATATTTTAAAGAAGCATGATAAGACAGTAAGTAAAAACGTGAAATTTTTATATAACCAGATCATCGGGGTAGAGAGCTTCAAGGTTGGTGATTACCAAATGGCAAGATACTATTTGTTTAAAGCATTAAAAATTCATCCGTGGGCATGGAAATGTATAATGAGAATATTGAACACCTATATAATTCAAAGTTCTCAAAGGATATGTAGTAAAACAGAGAAGAATTGACACGAATAGGAGGTTTTTTAATTACTTACAACCGACCTCAGATAGTGGTAGAAACAATTTTAAGTCTCGAGGCGCAAACACAACCTCTTGAGGTTATTTGGATAATTGATAATTCATCTAACTACAATACAAAGGAAAGTGTATTATCTCTGCACAACCCAAAAATTCGGTATTTTAATGTAGGGTACAATGCAGGACCAGCTGGGGCTGCAAAAATAGGTCTTAACCTGTGTATAAAAGAAAATTTAGATTGGATTTACTGGGGAGATGATAATGATCCACCTGTATTTCAGGATTCATTTGAAAGACTATTAGGGGAAGTATCAAAGGAAACAGATAGATGTTCAATTGGGATTGTTGGTACGGTAGGACATTTCTTTGATAATAAGAGAGGGGTGATCAACAAGACTTCCCTAGATTTACTTTTGGGAAATGGTTTATTGGAGGTGGACAGTGTGGCAGGAAATATGACCATGATGGTTAATAAACGGGTTTTAGAGGCTGGTATATATCCAGATCCCACTTTGTTTTTTGGGTTTGAAGAACTGGATTTTTGCCTTAAGGTAAAAAGGAAAGGCTTTGGAATCTATGTTGATAAGGTACAATTTAGAGAACTAAAGAATTATTTTAATAAAACGGGTGCTAACAGAAGTTTCTATAATAAAAAGACTTTAAATAGTTTGCCAAGGGAATATTATACTGTGCGTAATTTGCTTTTCATTGCGTCCAAATATGGTTTTAAAGAGATGAAAGTAAGGTTGATTATAAAGTGTATGGTTAAATCACTATTTGGGTTTAAATATGGGTTTAAATATGGAGTTGAAAATGCAAAATATTTATTAATGGGGCTATTTCATTTTTTGATGAACAAAAAAGGGGGCACTATGACACTAAAGAATGGACTTTAAGATTTCAGTCATCATTCCGGCATATAACCGAGAAAAATTTATCGGCAGGGCGATAGAAAGTGTACTTGAACAAAGTATTCAGGATTTTGAATTGATAATTGTCGATGACCAATCCTCAGATGATACGCTCAGAGAAATTGAACGCTATACTGATGAGAGGATCAAAGTGATCCAGACAAAAAAAAACGGAGGGAACGCTGTAGCCAGAAACGAAGGGATACTGAACTCATCTGGTGAGCTTATTTTCTTTTTGGATAGTGATGATTTTTACACTAAAAATTTTCTAAAGGAAATGATTCATTTTATTCATGAAAATGGAGACCATGATTTTTTTTGGTGTGGAATAAATCTAGTCGATGAATCAGCAAAGAAGTTTGGAGAGCAATTTTGGATCCCCAAAGATACGTTGCCTAGCAATACTTTCTTTGATTCATTACATATCGGTACAAATAACGGTATTTGTTTCAAAAGGAAGGTGTTCGATACCATAGGGTATTTCGATGAATCCATCCGTGCAGCAGTTGACCGAGATTTTCTTCTGAGGGTTTCCGCTTTTTTTTCTGGAATTGGATTCAAGAAATTTTTGGTTAATTGCACCATTGGAAGACATGATTCGGTGAGAAAGAATTACATGAATCAAGCCAATGCATATCATGCAATTGCGCATAAACACAGTTCTATAATAAAAAATAAACGCTCTCGAAAAAAGAAATGGTTTCACAAATGTATGTGGTTACATTTTTATGCAGGAAATAAAGAAAGGGCTGTGACTTATTTCTTCAAAATACCGTTTAATTTAACCTCAATTTTTCTCTTTTTTCTTTTTCTTTTTCTTCCATTGTCTGTTGGAAGAAAAATACATCGAAAATTTGGCAGTAAAGGTATCAATCAGTGAAAGTACTTTATCTCATAGATACATTACAAACAGGCGGGACTGAGAAGAGTTTGTTGTCTATCGCGAGGAGATTTAAAGAAGTGACTCCTTATTTCTGGGTGATCTTTAAGGGAAATCATCGTCTATTAACTGAATTTCTTGAAGCTGGAATTATTGTAAAAACTTGGGACTTTTCGACATCTAGCTCGAGCAGCAAAATTGCTAGGAAATTGAATAAGTCTATTGCAGAACTTAAACCAAATATTGTTCATGCCTCTTTGTTTCGTTCAGAAATGATATCAAGGAAACTGCAAGGAGATTTTTTATTGGTGAACAGTTTGGTTAACAATTCATATCACTGGAGGAGATATAGAAAACTACCAATTACCTCTTTTTTTTCACTGCTAATCGTTCATATGAGGGATTATTTGACTTCTTCAAATGTGGATTACTGGTTTTCCAATTCTCCTTATTTGAGTGAAGTCCATCAAAGAACTTTAGGTATACCAAGTTATAAAATAGTTAACATTCCTAGAGGAAGGTCAAGGCAAGAATTTATCCCTCCAAGGACAAAACATCAAGACAAAACTATTTTTATTACCGTGGGAAGGCTTATTCCCCGAAAAGGTCATTCGGAGTTACTAAGGGCTTTTGGGCATATTTTAGAGAAGTCTCCTACATCAAATCTTTGGGTCGTGGGAGAAGGCCCTGATTTGGTTAAGTTAAAAGCTTTGGCAGAGAAATTAAAAATAAGCCATAACGTGACTTTTTGGGGGGATAGCAACAAAGTTCCTAATCTTCTTTCAGAAGCAGACTTTTTTGTGTTCCCAAGCCATTATGAAGGTTTGCCAGGAGCTTTGATAGAGGCTATGTTTTCCAAACTACCTATTATTGCTTCGGCTATTCCTGAAAATGAATCCTGTGTACCTCTAAATAGTGGGCTTTGGTTCGAAGTATTTAACTGGAAAGACATGGCAAGGAAAATGGAAAAGGCAATTGAAATTGAAAGTTGGGAGGCCATAACAAACGAAGCCTATAGCCATGCTATGGAAGTATTTGATGCACAAAATGTTTCAACACAATACGAAAATGCATACAACGAACTTTTTGAAATTCCTTATCAAAAGAAATGAGAATTGTTCATTTGATCCAAAAGCCACAACTTCGAGGAGCAGAATTGTTTGCGGCTCAATTAGCCCAATGCCAAATGAGGAATGGACATGAAGTTTTATTGGTTTGTGTTTTTCGTGGAAAGGCATCGTTTCCCTTCGAGGGGGAGATAGTTTGTATTGACTGCAAAGAGAAAAATAGGTTTTGGGAAATTAGGGGATGGAGAAGGCTTAGGGATATAATAGCCCATTTCAGGCCTGATATAGTGCAGGCAAATGCATCCGATACCTTGAAGTTTTCGGTTTTTAGTAAGATGATTTTCAAATGGGACACACCAATTGTCTATAGAAATGCCAACAAAATCAGCGATTTTATAAAAGGAAAGAGCCACTTAACATTCAATAAATTTTTATTTAGTAAAATCAATGGAGTCATTTCTGTTTCCATAGGCTGTAACCAAGATTTCAACCATTGTTTCAATAGCTTGAACATCCCAAATTGTACCATTCCTAATGGAGTGGATTTTGGTGAAATGGATAGAAAGCTGCAGGATGAAGTTCCAAATACACTTAGAGAAAAAGAATATGTACTGATGGTGGGAGCTTTCGTAAAAGAGAAAAACCATATAGGATTACTTCACATTTTTAATGAAATCCATAAGAAATTTCCACAGCTGTACTTAGTGTTTGTTGGAGCAGGAAAATTAGCGGCTGAAATAAATAGTCAGGCTGCCAACATGGAGAGTGCTGATCGGGTTTTATTTATGGGAAATTTGGATAACGTCCTCCCTGTTATGAAGAATGCTAAGGCCTTGCTGGTTCCCAGTAAGATAGAAGGATTGCCGGCGGTTATATTAGAGTCGATGTACTGCAAAGTTCCCGTAATAGCGTATGATGTAGGAGGAATCAGTGAAGCCGTATTGCATGATGAGACTGGCTTTTTGGTACCTTTTGAAAACAGGAATCTTTTTAGAAACTTACTGGAGAGGGTTTTATCGGATAATCATCGGATACCTTCAGACATCTTGGATAATGCCAGAACAAAAGTGATCACCCACTTTAATATTAATGTCCTTGCCCATTATTTCCTCACCTTCTATCAACAAATAACTGACACCAAAAGAGCGTGACTTCCCCAAAGAAAACCCGTATTCTCCACCTGATAAAATCCCTTGGCAGGGGAGGGGCCGAGAAGCTGATTCCTGAAACTGCAGCATTGCATGATAAGGAGGAATACTCCTTTTATTGCCTTTACTTCCATCATCGGCCTAATAGCCTTATCGATGAACTGGAAGAGGTGGGAGTGAAAGTAAGCTATTTTCCATCCTCCAATCTTGCGCTTCCGCTCCAAGTCGGTAAGGTGGTGGAGTTTGTGAAAAAAAATCAAATTGACATTATTCATTGCCATTTGCCTTGGGCGGGAGTGCTGGGCAGGTGGGTAGGCCAAAAGACCGGCGCCAAGGTCGTCTATACCGAGCACAATATGTGGGAAAGGTACCATCCGCTTTCCCGTAGGCTAAATAAATTGACCTTTGGATGGCAGCAGGGAGTGATTGCAGTTTCCGGGGAAGTAAGGAATAGTATTTTAAGACACTATAAACCGACCGTTAATAGCCCTGAGATCAAGACAATACCAAACGCGGTAAATACAGAGAAATTCCAGAAAGATCTGATAGGGAAAGGTAGCATCCGAGAGAAGTTTGGAATACCTAATGATGCTCCCGTAATAGGTCAAGTGGCCGTTTTAAGGAGCCAAAAAAGGCTTGATCACTGGATCGCCGTGGCAAAGGAAATTGCCCAATCCCATCCCAGCGTTCATTTTTTATTGGTAGGTGATGGACCGGAAAGGGAGTTGGTAGAAAGTACTATTGGAACAGGTGATTTTGCATCGAAAATACACTTGGCGGGAGCGCAAGAAGCTGTTATTCCTTATCTTTCTGCCATGGATGTTTATATGATGACATCGGAGTTTGAAGGATTGCCAGTGGCAATGCTGGAGGCCATGTCGTGTGGATTGCCTGTGCTGAGTACTGAGGTTGGAGGAATTAGGGAGGTGATAACCGACGGAGTGGAGGGGATGCTATGTCCAAAAGACCATACAGAAAACTTGGTTTTTGCCGCTTCTACGCTGTTGACAGATCCGCTAAGGTGCCAAGAAATGGCCAAGAGGGCCCGCCAACGGGTGATCTCCCATTTCAGCATGAAACGGATGGTAAGGGACTTGGAGGAGTTTTATCAAGAAGTGCAAAAGCTGAGCTAGGCTTTCAGCCTGCATAGAGATAGCTCACTGTTCACACCCCAAGGTGTTGCCTTGGGGTGAGATGCTATAAGGCTTTCAGCCATTGCTGTATGTCAGATTTAGTGTTGATTGACAATGGTACAGTCCAAGTCTGTGGTAATCTTTGGTATTCAGACGAATGTAATTTCCCCCTGAAAGGGGAATTCAAATCAGCCCAATGGATCCCATTGGGTTTTAAATGTGTGAGGAACTTGCTGCGCCCTGTAAGGGCAAATAACTTTGCCTTTAAGTTGAAAAGGGAGGCAAAGTATTTAGCTAGGCTTTCAGCCATTGCCGAATGTCAGAATTAGTGTTGATAGACAATGGTACAGTCCAGGTCTGTGGTAATCTTAGGTATTCAGACGAATGTAATTTCCCCCTGAAAGGGGAATTCAATTCAGCCCAATGGATCCCACTGGGCTTTAAATGTGTGAGAAATTTGCTGCACCCTGTAAGGGCAAATAACTTTGCCTTTAAGTTGAAAAGGGAGGCAAAGTATTTAGCTAAGCTTTCAGCCATTGCCGAATGTCAGATTTAGTGTTGATAGACAATGGTACAGTTCAGGTCTGTGGTAATCTTTGGCATTGAGACGAATGTAATTTCCCCCTGAAAGGGGAGTTCAATTCAGCCCAATGGATCCCATTGGGCTTTAAATGTGGAGGAATTCGTAGCGCCCTGTAAGGGCAACTAAAGCCTTGGTCCATGATAATTGGAAAATTGTAATGATAGAACAAAGCCAAAAAACAACTATTATCAGTAAATGATAGGCGGGATCATTTTGATCGGGATACTTTACGCCGTGAGCCTGTCGCTATTGCAGAGGCTGAAACGGAAGTATAGGACACTGAGCATCCGTACCATGACCAACCTGTATTGGTACCATATGCTTTTTGGGCTTATTTATTATACCTATGCCATTTTCCGGAATTCAGATTCCCACGCATATTTTCATGATGCGGCCACAGCCGAAAGTTGGTGGAAACTCTTTTCCCACGGCACCCATTTTATCGAATGGCTAGCAGTCCCTTTTGTGCAGTACCTTCATTTTAGCTATGAGATGATGATGGTACTTTTCGCTTGGACGGGATATGTTGGGTTTGTCTATTTCTATTTGTTTTTCAAGGAAAACCTACGATCAACTATTAAATTCCGTGGGTATGATGCTGTTAATTTGTTGATGTTTTTGCCCAATATGCACTTCTGGACGTCCTCATTGGGAAAGGGAAGCCTGATTTTCTGTGGAATAGGGCTGTTGGTTTTTGGGCTTTCATTACCTGCGAAAAGAAAAGTGTACATTGCTTTGGGAGGACTGTTGACCTATTTTGTGCGTCCACATATCTTTTTTGCCATTATGATAGGTATGGGGATGTCATTTATGCTGGGAAGAGAAAAGATGCCCATGTACCAGAAGGTTTTGATCGCCATCGGTGGGATAGGCATATCAGCATTTATTTATGATGAATTATTGGTGTTCCTTCGCTTGGATGAGGACAATGTGCTGGAGAGTTTTATGAACAATACGGCATTTATTGGAGGCCAATTGCAGCATGCAGGCTCGGCGGTGGATATGCAGAGCTATAGCCTGCCCGTAAAGCTGTTTACCTTTTGGTTTAGGCCGTTGTTTTTTGATGCTCCCAATTTCCTAGGGATCTTTGTGTCATTGGAGAACCTCCTGTACCTGGCGTTTTTTGTGAAACTCTTCCAAAAAGGATTTTTTAGATTTATCAAACAAGCTTCCGCAATGATCAAAATGTCGGCGGTGGTGTTTTTGAGCATTTCCTTTTCCATGACCTTCATCATGTCCAATTTGGGCATCATCATCCGTCAAAAAAGCATGATCATGTATTTCATGTTTTTTGTCATTGTGGCTTTTCTGGATTGGAAAAAAACCGAGGCAATTAAAAGAAGAATGAAGCGGATCAAACGAATGAAAAAAAAGGAGCATTTAAAGGTCCAGAAAAGGAATTACTTTCCTGATCATTTAACAAACTAGCACCATGTCTTTCTTGGTAATATCACTGGATTTTGAACTGCACTGGGGGATTTTTGATAAGGTTTCCTTGGCGGAGAAAAAGGGAGATTTCAATAGGACAAAAGCCGTCACCCCGAAGGTTTTAGAGGCGTTTGAGCGTCATGGAGTGGCCGCGACTTGGGCTACGGTAGGTATGCTGCTGACCGAAAGTAGCGAGGAATGGGAGCATTATAGTCCCGAATATTTACCTACCTACCAAAATCCACAGCTATCCCCATATCATTGGATCGCACAACATGCCTACGATCCAGCAGTTCACAGTGGCTTTTCGTTGGTGAAACAACTATTACAAACCCCCAATCAGGAACTGGGAAGCCATACTTTTTCGCATTATTATACTTGTGAGCCAGGGCAACAGCTGGAGCAGTTCAGGTCTGACTTGAAGGTGGCCAGAAGAATTGCCCAGGAAAAATGTGGAGTGCACCTTCAGTCCTTGGTGTTTCCCCGAAACCAATTTGACCAGAACAGCCTGAAAGTATGCAAGGATGAAGGTTTTAGCGTGGTCAGGGTAAATCCTTCCAATTGGTTTTGGAAGGATCCGCAGCATGCGGGGATTATGGATAGGATTTTCAGAACGGGTGATACGCTCTTGCCGCTTGGTAAAAGGACTTCTTTTCCTACAAGGTCAATACTAGGTAGCAAAGATTCTCCAATCCAATTGCCTGCATCGCGTCTTTTAAGACCTTATAGTATGACTAGCAAACCATTAAACAAAGGCCGGATAAACCGGATCATCAGTGAGATGACTTATGCAGCCAAGCATAATTTGGTTTACCATTTATGGTGGCATCCTCATAATTTCGGCAATGCTCCACAGGAAAGTATGCAGGAACTCTACCAGCTGCTGGACACTTTCACTAAGTTAAAGGACCAATATGGGATGCGTTCCGTCAATATGGGGCAATTGGCAGCGGAGCTGAAGGCTTAATTGGAGCCCTTGATTTAATTTACTTGATCGCTTCGGTGGAAGGTTAGCAATTTAAGCCTTAATTTGTGCACCGATCAGTGGTGCCTGTGGGGCAAAATCTCACTTCGCAGCGCTGATCGCTTACCGTCAATCCAAAAAACCATAAAATGAAGAGATTTTCCCTAACCATCCTTTTTATAACGTTATCCCTTTCGGGATTTGCTCAAGAAACATCCTATACCACCAAGCAAAATATTCCCTACTACGATGCGGGCGTTCGTGAGAGGGATGATTATATCGAAGAGCGTTGTGTGCTAGACCTTTATTTTCCATCCGATAAAGAGGGTTTTCCTACAGTCGTGTGGTTTCATGGAGGAGGGTTAAGTGCAGGACAGAAGGAGATTCCTGAAGCATTAAAGGAAAAGGGGATCGCTGTGGTAGGGGTGAATTATAGATTATATCCCAAAATAGGTGCTCCCGTGTACATTGAAGATGCCGCGGCGGCCATTGCATGGACGATGAAGCATATTGAAGCTTATGGAGGCGATCCTTCATTGGTTTTCTTGTCCGGCCATTCGGCTGGAGGTTATTTGGCGGCGATGGTGGGGATGGATAAAAAGTGGTTGGCCAAACACGGCTTGGATGCCAATGATCTAGCAGGATTGATTCCTTTTAGTGGTCATATGATCACCCATTTTACCGTAAGAGAGGAGCGTGGAATTGCCGGAACGCAGCCCATCATCGATGAGTTGGCACCGCTCTATCATGTGCGACCGGATGCTCCGCCGCTGCTGCTGATTACGGGTGATAGGGAAATGGAAATGCTAGGAAGGTATGAAGAAAATGCTTACATGATGCGCATGATGAAAGTGGCCGGCCATCAGTCAACTACCCTTTTTGAAATGGACGGCTATGGCCATAACATGACCCATCCTGCCTTTCCGTTGCTGCTGAATGAAGTGAAGCGGATTGTTGAAAAACAGGAATTGAAAGATTGACCCGTTTCTTGAGTTACTGAAGGAAAAACAATCTATTGATCCTACTTTTCCAATTCCCGTTTTCTTGAAATGTAGCTCGTTCCGTTATTTTACACCACAATAAATACGAATAGGGTAATGTAGATAAATTCCATTTGCTTCCCTGCTTGCATCGATCCCTAAACGGTTTACATCGATGTCATTTTGGATCATTTCTCTTAATTTTTTGGTATCCACTGCAAAAGATGCATCGAGCTGTTGCTCTAGCCCAATCTTCATGCGGTATTCATAGTTTTTGATGGCTTTCAGTCCAGAAAATTTCATCAAATTGTCCAGTTCTCGATGGGATAACGCGGCCGTATGAGAAGTGTCACGGATCTTTTCCATAACATTGTAATGGTCTACTTTGCTTTCAGGAAGGCATACATCGGCCACTATGACCCGCCCTCCGGGTTGACATACCCTGATCATTTCCTGCAGTACTTTGTCGGGTTCCAGAAAGTGGTGAAAAGAGAACCTAGAGACGACTACAGAAAATGCCCCCTCCTCAAAAGGCAGTGGATTCGCGTTGCCAAGATGCCAGACAATATTTTTGAGATTCATCTTGTTATGCAGCCGTTGGGCCTCCTTCAGCATTTCTGTTGTAATATCTATTCCAGTTACCTTTCCTGCAAATCGGGCAAATTCACAAGCTACCATTCCAGTGCCGCAAGCTACGTCCAGCACACTATCTTCTGATTTTACCGCTGCCATTTGCACCAGTTTATCCAATGCGTTTCGATGGCTGGAAATGGAAGAATACCCTTTGGCCTGTTGTGTAAATTGGCGTATAACTCGATCTTGATGTCCTTTGTTGTCCATATTGTATCAATTTTTAGTTGTTTCACAAAGTAAGTAAAGAATCGAATTGTCTTAATTACTATATTTAGCCAATGAATACAGATTATAAGACAATCATCTCAGTGGACTTAGGTTTTGAGGTCAACCCTAATAGGCCCATCACTTCTTTTTCCAGATTTTTGACCGAGGCCAAATGTGGAGAAGTACATGCGCATCCCAGGGCGCAGCTTCTTTTCGCTTCCGGTGGAATAATGAAAGTAGCGGTGGAAAACCAATTATGGATCGTTACACCCGTGCAGGGCATCTGGATTCCCGGAGGTCGCCAGCACCAAGTTTTTTTTCCTGAAAATGTCCAAGTAGCCACGTTATTCATCGACCCAAGTTTTAGCCCTTCCTTATCGACAGATACCTTCGCGTTTGAGCTTTCTGTATTCTTAAAGTGCCTGGTCAAAAAAAATGGTGGCTTTTGGAAACCCATCTTCTAGCTCCCCAGAACAATGGAGATTGGCGGGTGTTTTATTGGACGAGATGGCGTTGATCAGCCCCTCTGTCACTTTTTTACCGACAAGTGATGATCCGCGTATCAAACGGGTAACTGACCAAATTATCCATAAACCCGCAGCTAACCCAAGCCTAGAAGAAAGTGCAGAATTGGTATGTGTAAGCCCAAGGACACTATCTCGACTGTTTTCCAAGTACCTGGGCATGGGATACGGAGAATGGAAGACCAGATCAAAGATGGTAGAAGCCCTTAAACTCTTGGAAGAAGAGGTGCCTATTAAAACTATCGCTTACCAACTGGGCTATGAAAATGCTAGTTCATTTATTTATGCCTTCAGAAAGCAATTCGGGAAGTCTCCAGGTAATTATTATCATAAGTAATTTTTTATCAGTTAGCTTATGCCTAGGGTCGCCGATTTAGAACGAATTTTACCTGCCTCATTCATCCAAATATCCGAGCTTAAAGGTGGAATTGGTCACATGTTCTGCCCGTAGGAGGGAATCCATTTTTTGGATAATGGCGGGGTGCTGGTCAGCCACATCGGTAGTTTCTCCCAAGTCTTTTTCCAAGTCGTACAGTTCAATGGCTTGATTGCCCTCTCGAATATCCTTTCTTACTGCTTTCCACTTGCCCATTCGCACCGCTTGTTTTCCAGCTTCACCATGGTATTCCCAGTAGAGGTGAGGGTGTTTTTGCTGCTCGTCATCATTTCCCAATATCGTAGGGAGCATGGAGATGCCATCGCCATGCTCAGGAGCTTTGGTGCCAGCAAGGTCTGCAAAGGTGGCCGTAAAGTCCCAAAAAGCAGATGGATGGTCATTGGTGCTGTTTGCTTGGATGCGTCCGGACCAGCGCATGATCAGCGGTACCCTGATTCCACCCTCGTACAAGTCTCTTTTGATGCCTTTTAGCGGGCCATTGCTGTCAAAAAACTCCGGATCTCCACCACCTTCGATGTGCGGGCCGTTGTCAGAAGTGAAGATGATCAATGTATTATTGGCTATGCCAAGCGAATCTACTGTTCTCATGATTTCACCCACTTGGTCATCCAGTACTTTTACCATCGCTGCAAAAGCTGCATGGGGTTTTTCTTGGGAACCCAATCGCCCTTTCCGAAAACCTGGACCTTCATCTGTGCCCTTATAAGGTTCTCCTTCCGTAAGCTTCCCCTCAAAAACAGCCATTTCTTCTGCTGGTGCGAGCAGCTCAGCATGGGGAAGCGGAGTGGGGAGAAAGAGGAAAAATGGCTCCTTTTGGTTAGCCTGGATAAACTTCAAGGCTTCCTGATGCATCAATTCGGGAGAATATGCACCAAATTTTCCGTTGTCGTTTCCATGGAGCATGATTTTTTCCTGATTGTTCCATAAGTGGTCGGGGTAGTAATTATGGGCAAGTGACTGGCAGACATAACCGTAAAATTCATCAAATCCTTGGTTATTGGGCTCTCCTTCGGTATCAGGGCCGCCAAGACCCCATTTGCCAAAGGCACCAGTGACATAACCGGCTTTTTGTAGCATCTCCGGCATGGTATGGATGGAGTCGGCGAGTGGAAACTGCCCCTCTCTTTGTCGGAAGCCGTAAGGCGAAGGATCTAGGCTTCGGTTGTCCCGGATGGCTACATGGCCAGTGTGCTGTCCTGTCATCAACGTGGCGCGAGAAGGCGAGCACACAGCAGTGCCTGCATAATGATCGGTAAACAACATGCCCTGTGTCGCCAAGCGGTCGATATTGGGCGTTTCGAACTTTTGCTGCCCGTAACAGCTCACATCCGCATAGCCAAGATCGTCGGCAAGGATAAAGATGATATTGGGAGGAGTCTCCGGTTGGGGTGGTTGCTTTTCGTTGGAAGCATTTTTGCTTTGGCAAGCCAGCAGTGTAGCTACTGCCAAGCATGTAAAGAACAGGCTATTGTTAGGTTTCATAATTGGTCATTTCAATTATTGAATTTAGACTTTACCATTTACTTCATTGTCCTGCACTGTGATGACTTTTTTAAGGCTAATCGTACCGGGGCGCAGCCCTCGGTACAACCGAAATAATTTAGATGCGTTTTACCTAACCCCAAATACCACGTACCACATACCACATACCACATACTACATACTACATACTACATACCAAATACCAACGAATCGGTACTATCTTCCCCCTTTCCTCTAATCATCTATCAACGGCATGATCATAATATCACTTTCGGTCAGCAAACTGGAATTGAACAGCAGCCATTTGCCGTCCGGGCTAATAGAATGATGGGAATGTGCTTCACTGGAAAAGGGGCTTTTGCTGGTGAGGCGGTGGCCTGTGGTCAGCAGTGTCGTATGATTGGGCTGGCCGTATTCGATGAGGTAAATATCGCCATTGAAGGTGTCGCCGACGATCCATTTTAGGTCCGTCGTACCGGCAGTATGCCAATATCCTCCCCAGTTCTGTTGACCGTGAAAGGTCAGTTTGTCCGTGCGGATATTCAATGAATAAATGCCATTATCCCCTTTTTGCAGCCTGTCCAAGTGTCCCATGACATTGAAGCCAATGTGGTCTTGGTCAAGGAACACTTCATGGGTTACCCAAGTCTCATCTGACTCATGATAGAGGGGGCGATTGGTTACTTGTCCATCGCTGTCGATGCTGGCCATCCAGATCCGTTGTGGAGCATCTCCGCCTGTTTCCCAGCAATACATCATTTCACCAGTTTTGTAGGGGTTGGCTTGTAAATGGCCAATTCTGAAAGGAACAGTAAGCACCTCGGAGATATTCCCCGAAGCCAGGTCCACTTGATAAATAGAGGATTCACCGTCCATTACCCGAGTGGAAAAATATAGGCTTGCTTCATCATGGTCCAAGGCCATCCCGTTGGGGTGTAGGTGTTGGTCTATTATCCCAATTACTTTTTCGTAGGAGGATTTATTGGCCACGTCACCAGCATCGCTGTCTTCCAGCAGAGCGTTCAGGTCTAGCCTTATCAGGGAATCGTTACGGAAGTGATAGGCATGGTTTTTCTTCCAGCCAAGGTGAAAACTGCTTCCATCATCTCCAGAAGCAATCTGGGTGATTTCATGGTCGTCCACCGAGATGGCATAAGTCAGTCCTTTTCCCGAGCGATCCGATCGGAAAACAATGTGTTTTCCATCAGGTGTCCACTGGGGGTGGGTTTGGTAGATTTTGGAGTTTTGATGCCTGGAAGTGGTCAAGGCGATGACCTTTTTTCCAGTCACTTCATCCTCAAACGTGAAACTCTCAGCGGGAAACCGCTGCCCAAAGGCATTGGCGCCGACCATGTCAAAGGTCTTGTCCACCTCACTTCTGGCGGAATAATCCTTCCCTGCTACGGTCTGTGCATGTACAAAATGGGCCCCAGAGAGGCCCATGATGATACTGCCCGTTACCATGAGTTTTTTCATGGACAGGGCAGAAAGGTTGGTGGTTAATGGTTTTATTTTCATTGGTATCCTGGGTTTTGTTGTAGGTTAGGATTGGCGTCGATCGCTGTGGTGGGGATCGGGTAAAGTGTCCGGAATGGTTCGGAAGCTTCCTTAAATTCCCATGCGTCATTAAACTTGCCAAATCGGATCAAGTCCCTTCTTCTGGCCAGCTCAAAGGCCAATTCGCGACCTCTTTCATTCAATATATCTTCCAAGGAGACGGTAGAAAGCGTGGAGGCATTGCTTCGTTCCCGGACTTGGTTCACCAAGGTGGTTGCTTCTCCCATATTTCCCTGCCTTGCCAAGGCTTCCGCTTTGATCAACAGGACGTCTGCATAGCGAAAAAAGGCAATGTCATTGCTGGCATTTCCGCCATTGGTGTTGGGGTCTATCCCCCATTTTATCCATTTGATGCCTGCGTTCATAGGTTGGTTTCTGATGCCGGTGGCAGGGATGATTTCGTAAGGAACCGGGCCTTCTGACGAAGAGCCTTCGCGGTAAAGGTTGCTGTTATTGTCCGGTACTATTCGCTCCACCATCACTACTTCTCCATTTCGAGGGTCTTTCATGGGGCCATAGCCAAGAAACATGTCTTTCCTGTGATCTTGGTCTTCGTAAAGGTCAAAGATGGAGGGTCTGGTGCCAAAGCCATTTTGTGGGGTGTAGGGTAATCCAAACAAGCCTCCGCTGATCCCTGGAAGTACTTTCTGAACCAGTGGATGGCCGATCCCCCCTGGGATATTGGGCGTGTAGATGCCACCGAAAATAAACTCTGCGTTTTCTTCATTGTCATGGACAAAATTGTCAAAGTAATCCGGCAGCAACTGATAGGCTCCCGAGTTGATGACCATGTCGGCATATGTTATGGCTTTGTCCCACTGAGCAGTGCCGGTATACACTTCTGCATTAAGATAGAGAGTTGCCAAGAGCGTATAACCTGCCTCTCGTGTAAAACGTCCGTAGTATTCGCTTCCCACGTCAGTTTGGGAGGGAAGGTTGGGCAGGGCGGTTTCCAGTTCGGAAATGATAAAATCCACCACTTCTGCTCTCGTATTTTGCGTGGGTAGGCTTAATGGATCCACTTTTGGAGCGGTGAAAATAGGGACATTGCCGTACAGGTCGACCAAATAGAAATAGGCAAAAGCCCTTAGCGCCTGCAATTCTGCCCTTGGCCCTTCGATGCCTTCCAGTCCAGAAGCGTCCAGGGCGTCAATCAGCGCATTTGCTTGGCCAACGGTGCCAAATAGGGTGTTCCAAGTGCCTGCAATATAAGCGTGGGTGGCGTCCCATTCATGCTCCATCAGCTGTTCAAAATCACTGTTGGCCCACCAGCCTTGGATTTTGCCATGGACGACCACTTGGTCAGCTGATAGTTCCAGGGTTCTGTATTCTGCACCCATTCCGGTGATCTGTGCAAAATTACGGTAAACTCCTGACAGCGAAGACAACACTTCTTTTTCATTGGAGTAAAAAGTCTCCGGTGTGTAGATGGAGTACACTTCTTCGTCAAGCGAGCAGCTTCCCAATGTGCCCAGTACCAATGCCGAAGCGAGGGTAAGCGTTTTTTTATAGCTATTGATAATATTTTTCATTGTAAGTTGATTTTAACGGTTTTAAGATCACTTTCCTTGGCAAGAACTATCAGAAGGCAAAGCTTCCTCCCAGCATAAACACACGAGGACGCGGATAAGCCAAGTAATCGATACCAATGGCAGCATTGCCACCACCGTTTGTATTGGTCCTTACTTCTGGGTCAAAACCACTGTAGCCGGTAAGCACAAAGAGGTTTTGGCCAGTGACATAGAGTCTTGCCCTCTTAAGAAAGCCAAGCGCCGAAACATCGAAGTTGTAACCAATATTAATATTGTCCAGTCTCAAATAACTGCCATCTTCAATCCACCTTGAGGAGAATTGGGCGGTTTGGTCCCTGCTTACTCCAGAATTTAGGGAGGATTCAAGGATGTTGATACCGGGAGTGGAATTGGTGTAGGAAAATTCCGCTGCGGTGTTGTTCAATACATCATTGCCCACTACGCCCCGAAGGGTCAATGAAGCGTCAAAGTTGTTCCAAGTAAAGCGATGCGTCATCCCATAGATAAAGTCTGGGTTGGCATTTCCGATTACCACAAGGTCAGCACCATCTACCCCGTCTTCGTCCAAGTAGGTTTCCATACCATTTTCATCCACCCCAGTGTACTGACGCCCATAGAAGGTGCCCAGTGGCAATCCGGGTTTAATGATTTGTGAGAAATCCTTTGGGGTGATCACACCTGAGAGGGGGGAAGTCCTGATTTCATCCCGCGAAAACTGCTCGTTGGAGAGGGAAGTCACTTCGTTGCGGTTGAGGGAGAAGTTGACGTTCATGTTCCAAGTGAACGGACGATCGATCATCAGGTCGGCATTCAGGGAGAGTTCCAGCCCTTTGTTTTCTACCTCGCCTACATTGGCCCATTGGGTGTTGACCACCGAAGGAGCTGCTGTGGAGAATTGGAGTAAAAGGTTGTTGGTGTATTTCTCATAGTAATCAATGGTACCGCTCAGACGGTTTTCCCAAAAGCCAAAATCAACACCAATGTTCAGCTGATTGGTCTGTTCCCATTGCAGGTCGGGGTTGGCATAATTGGTGGGAAGGACGCTGGGAATGGCCTCGCCGCCCAAAACATATACGGCTGATCCCGCGATCCCCAGTTGCTGGCGATAGAGGTCGTTGGGGATTTCTTGGTTACCGGTCACCCCGTATCCCAGGCGCAGTTTCAGCTGGTCAAAGGCACTAGATTTCATGAAATTCTCCTCTGCCATGTTCCAGGCAAATGCCCCGGAAGGAAACAGCCCCCATCGGTTGTTTTCACCAAACCGACTGGAACCATCATTTCTCAGGGTAAGGGTAAATAAATAACGGTCCTTTAACCGTAGATTGGCTCGGCCAAAGACTGATGCAAGTCGGTTTGCGGACTTGTAGGAGGTATTGGAAAGGATATTTCCAGATTGGATCAAGTTCCATTTTACAGAAGAAGAAACAAAATTGTTGGCTTCTGTAAACGTATATTCGGTCACAAAGCGCTGAAAGGAGTATCCACCAAGCAGGTTTAGGTTGGTGTTATTGCCCAGGTCTTTGTTGTAGGTCAAGGTGGCTTCCATGACCGAACTGTAATTTTTCAATTTATTGATGGAAGCTCTTCCCCCGTCAGTTTCCCCAGAAGGGTGAGTAGCGGGCATGTTGGTGAATCGTTCCACGTATTGGTCATTGTGGCCCATGTTTACCCTAAAGGTAAGTTCGTCCATAATGTCAAAAGCCACATCCACATTTCCCAAAAAGAGGTTGGTGTTTCGCTCATCGTCTACCTCTACCCATGATACTGGGTTGATGCGAAGCTCGCCGATTTGGTAATATGAGCCATCAGGATTGGTGACCGGTAGGGTAGGAGCCCATCGGATGGCATCTTTCAGGATATTGCCGCCCTCGTTGTTGATATTTGAAGAAATGGGTGTGTTGTCCTCAGCGGTTTTGCCATAAGTCATATTGACACCCAGTCGTAACCTACCTTCCAGTGCTTTGTGCGTTCCGTTAAATCGGGCGGTGTATTTTTTCAGGCCAGAGGAAAGCAAAATTCCTTGCTGGTCAGTATAGCCTAGGGAAGCTCGGAAAGTACTGGCAGCAGAACCACCGCCAAAAGCGACATTGTGGTTTTGACTCACAGCCGTTCTGAAGATCTCATCCTGCCAAAAGGTGCTGGCACCTTCATCTGGGTACACCAAGTCGTTGGATTCGGCATAATTCCGATATTGGTCTGCCGAAAGTACGGGCAATGTTTTGCGGATGTTGGACACTCCGACGTAGGTGTCATAGGTGAGTGTCTCTCCACCGCTTTTGTTTTTAGTGGTGATGATGATGACGCCATTGGCCCCTCTGGAGCCATAAATGGCCGTGGCAGAGGCATCTTTCAGGATGTCGATGGATTCGATATCAGAAGGGTTGATGGAGTTCAGTGGATTGGTGCCTTCAGATGAGAAGGGTGAACTTCCTTGCATGGAAGACACGAAATTATTGGCAGAATTAAACTGCATGGGCACCCCATCGATGACGTATAGTGGATCGTTGCCTGCAGAGATGGAGTTGACTCCCCGGATCCTCACCGTGGAGGCTGCCCCAGGCTGGCCACTGTTTTGAGTAATGTTTACGCCAGCCACTTTGCCTTGCAAAAGCTGTTCAGGAGCCACGGACATGCCCGTGTTGAAGTCCTTTTCACCTACAGAAGCTACTGCTCCGGTGATGTCTTTCTTACGCTGGGTGCCATAACCCACCACGACTACTTCGCCAAGCTGTTGAAGATCGGCTTCCATGGTGATGTTTAGCGTGGCCTGACTCCCCACTTCCACTTCTTGTTTGACAAATCCGATCGAGCTGAAGATCAAAACAGCTCCTTGATCAGGAACTTCAAGCGTAAATTTTCCGTCGATGTCTGTGACGGTTCCTGTGCCTGAACCTTTTAGCAAAATGCTTACACCAGGAAGTGGGTTGTTATCTTCACTGGAAACGACAGTACCAGTGATCACTTTTTCCACCTCACTCATACCGCTTATAGCAGTCAATGGTGTGTGGATCTTAGTACTAGCATAGGCATCCGAAATGCCCAAACTACAGGCCGTGGATAGCAAAGCGAGCACACCTTGCCTCCATGGCAATCTTAGGGTAATTACTTTTTTCATTGGTTAATTGGGTTTAATGATAATTGATTAACCTTACTTTTTACATCACCCAATGTATCCAATGATTTTAAGGAATCTGTTCTGGACTGTGATGTATAATAAATGAGTATAAGTGGTTAAAAATGATTTTTTTTGGCGTGATATAAGTGATGAAGGGTGTGTTGGGTGTTTGATATTTATGGTTATCCGCAATTACAGGAAAATTAAAAAGGTGCTCACAGAAAACATGGAAATCTCAGAAAAGCCTTATTTCATTCTGGGTGTTCTGTGCGTTCCGTGAGAAATAAAACCTACTGGCAATAAAGCGTATAATCAGATTAATATTTAGCATTCCTAGTCCCATACCTCCAAACTAGCTGATTGTCCTCTCCTGAAAATTGAGGTAGAACCTCAATGCTAATCGTACCGGGGCACAGCAGGGCAAATGCATTTATACCTGCCGTTACTATGGAACTTACCCTTTTATGTGTAGCCATTTTTGGTGCAGGTGACATTCTGCACCTTCTATATGATCCTCCGCCAAAGGCGGATTGGAAATCATGCGCAGTCGCTAACTACAAAACCCATACTATCCTTTTTCCGATATAGGCCAACCGCCATACTTGCGCAGAAAGGTGCGACGGTTTATTTGCCCCCCAAAAATCAACTAATCATTCTTTCAGCCTATCCCGCCATTCGGCAAGATAGGCTACTACGGTTTCCAATGTACAAATCGGGGCAAAGTGCCAGCGGCACGGATGATAGCTATGCCTACACGAAAATTGTTTTCTTTCGATACACTAAACGCATTTGCCCTGCAGGGCACAGCCCTCGGTACAACTGATTCCGTTTTTACTTTATTCTTTGCTCTTGGTTCGTTCTTCTTTCTTTACCATCCATGCCCCGGCAAGAAGAGGGAAGAGCATAAAGAGGCTTTTCATGCGCATCATGATGCCTAGATTGCTAAGAATGTTCATATAGACCAGTGAAGATGCGAAGAAGAGTAGCAAGCCAAATTTCAAAAATAGGGGTAGGCTTTGCCAATTGCGCCATTGACTTTTTATGATCATTGTGGTAATCCCTACCATCAAAATGAGGTTTTCAATGGATGCGAGAAAGGAAGTGATATTATGTGCGTCCCAAAACAACGGCCTGAACCAAAAGGTAAATAGCCGCATCAAAAATGAATAGTCGGCCATGTCCACGGAAGACCCGACACCTTTACCGGAAAGCATGGAAAATTGCTGTTGGATGATTTGTTGGATGGCCGCTAAGCTGAAATGCTCCATTCCCACGTACCAGAGCAATGCTGGAAACGCTGCCAGTGCCAGCAGCGAGCAGGATATTCCCCACCATAGCCTATATTTCTTGGAAGGACCAAACAGCAATGCCGCACCACCAAAACTAATGAGTACCAGCCAAGCGAAATAAGTCCTGACCATAAAGATCAGCACCAATCCGATAAAAGCTCCCGTCCACTTTTGCTGACTGATCCCTTTCATGATCAAGACCAAGGCAAAAAAACATAGCGCTTCCTTCCCTATTCCCCCCGTCCAAAAGTGGAGGTTGGGGAGATAAAGGATATACACGGGCCAAGGCAAGCCGAGAAATGGTTTCATGCCTTGATGGTCCGTAGTCAGCTTTAAGAATAGCCACCTGAAGCCTATAAAGCTGAGCATGGAATACAAAAAGAACCCAGAGAGCATATCCCATCCAAAGTAGCGAGAGGGAATATAGTTTAGCCAATACATAAAAGGATAGCCTATTCCGAAATAATCCCACCATCCGTTGGCATCTGGGTTGGCCAGCGGGCCGTTAAGGTTCCAGTAAACGATGGCATCCCCGCCAAAAGCCATTACATACCGATAAAAGAAATAGCTGAATCCAAGGTGATAGATGAGTAGGATGTGCAAATGGAGGGTTTGCTGGGGTGTACAGCCATGCTTTTTTCCCAAGTAGTGATTGGAATAATGTAGCAGTAAACTCAACGTAAGTAACAACAAAGCCTGAATCATAGCGGTGGCAATAACATCCCGTACAAAAATCAGGTATTGCAATGGAAAAAAATAGCAGAGGCTAAAATATTCCCCTTGATTCCCCCTATTTTAGGCCTATGCATTTGAGAGAAGCAAAGCCAACAGATCAGGAGGCGATAGTAGATTTATTAAAACGCTCCTTGGGAGAAAGTCTCTTGCCAAAGAGCGTGGCGCTATGGCGGTGGAAGCATGTGGACAATCCTTTTGGGGAATCCCCGGTACTAGTGGCGGAAGAACAAGGGGATATTGTCGGAGTGCGTGCTTTTATGCAATGGGAATTTTCGCAGAGAGGACAGAATATCAAGGCACTAAGGGCGGTGGACACAGCGGTTCATCCTGATTATCAAGGTAGGGGTATTTTCAAACAACTGACCGATAAATTGGTTCAGGAATGTAGTGAGGAGGAATTTCAATTTATTTTTAATACCCCCAATGCCAAAAGCATGCCCGGCTATATCAAGATGGGCTGGCAAAAGCGAGGGAATTTACCGCTAAAAATGGCTTTGGTAAGGCCATTTGGGGTATTTTCCGGAAGGAGCGCTAGGGAGTCTACGGAAGTCATGCAGCAGGAGTGGCCTGAGAGGTTACTGGCCAAGGTTCCTTATAGTGCCGATTCGGTTGGGCTGCAGACACCTATTTCTCCCGAATATATGCACTGGCGATACGTAAAGAATCCGCTATTTCGGTATGGGTGGTTTTCTGATGGGGAAAGGTACCTGTGCATTTTCAGGATAAAAGCACATCGGCGATTTCAGGAGTTTCGGATATGCGAATTACTTCCATTGGATGCTGATCGTCAGTTTGCTGATAAAGATTTTAACAAACAATTAAAGGAGCAGGTGAGAAATTATCACACAGCTGTCATCACATTTTCCGGGGAGTCATCTGTTCAATTTCGTTCATTTGGGAGGTATCGGTTTTTCCGCCTTTCCAAAGGCCCCTTGGTGACCCTGCGGAACTTGGGACTGGAGAAGGAGCAGTTTGAGGGGTTACTGATGCCGAATGGCATAGCATTTAGCTTGGGGGATCTGGAGCTTTTTTGAGGAATGCTTAAGGAGGTATTTATCGTTTTATTTTGGGGAAAATGTATGGTCTAATATCACTTGTTGTGGGGATTTATTTTATACTAATCCAATTTTTTTCATTTTCCAAAAGCATTTTTCCGTGACATTAATGTCAATTGAGGCATCATGTGCATCATCAAAATCTTCTCCGAATAATTTCATGTGTAATTCTGATAATTTAGGCCACTTATAGCCATAAAGTCCTGGTAGCCTACAATAATTAGTCGATGATTGCATAGTACATAGTTTCCTCTTTCTATTAAAACCACTTTTAATTTTTTTTCTCAATAATTCTGCTCCTATAATTTTCTCATCAAAACCGATGTTGTGAGCAACTAGAAAGTCTGAACGTTCAACTAGCTCATTAAATTTGGTTAAAACTGTTGAAAGATCTTCTCCTTCATTGTTTGCTCTTTCTGTCGAAATTCCGTGTACTCTGGACGCATCTCTTGGGATTTTAAAGTTTTCGGGTCTAATTATAAAATCATCAGTTTCTACACGATTTCCTTTGGCATCACATAGAATCCATGCTATTTGAATCATTCTAGGCCAATTATTCAAATCCGTTACTGGTGCTTTCCAATTCCGCGGTAGTCCTGTGGTTTCTGTGTCAAAAAATAGATACATATTTTCGTTTTATTTATTATGCTAAATTTTCTTGCATTACGCACCCTGGTCTAGTATGAGAATTGTGGCGGATTTGAAACAACTAATTTTTCCTTAATATACAGACCTTATTTATATTCACTTATTTTTTTAGCGATAAAACCACTCTTTTATATAGATTTTCGGTGTATCCAGCATGGACATCAGGTAGTGATGATACCAAAATAATTCAACAGGTGAAAAGCCTGTACTGATGGTTATAGGCGAAGCCCATACCTGCGATGGTGCTTTGATAAGCTTAGTAAGTAGGTGTAAGGTGCTCCCTGTCAGAGGGCGACAAGCGTGTTGTACTTCCCCTAACTTAAGAGCATTGAGAGGAGTGTAGTGGGGCCGTCGGCTCGACTGTTCGTTCTCTCAGTTTTAATTTGGCGAATGGAGTCCGATTTTATTTCCCTCTGAGTCGTGGAAAATGGCAAAAAATCCACTTTCATCAGCGTGAGGTGTTTTTGGGGTAATGATATTTCCACCATTCTTTTCTACTTTGTCAAGAATAGTTTGCAGGTTATCTCCGCCATTGAAGTAAATAGTAACTCCGTTGGCGGAAGGTTCGTAGCCTTCTCCTTTCATAATTACTCCTGTCACCATTTGGTCGTGGTAGGGGAATAGCCCCATTTCCATTTCTGGGAAATCTAACCTTTCAATTTCTACTCCTAAAATTTCTTTGTAAAAGGTGATGGCCCGTGAAATGTCCGTTGCTGGGATTTCAAAAATTGAGATGTAACTGTTCATGTCCTTTACGCTTTTTGTATTTGTTTCCTTAGTTTGGCTAGATTCGGAAATTGAAGAATTTTTGTTTTTACAAGAGCCAATGATTACTATCAAGGCAATAATTGCAATGCCTATTTTTTCTTTCATTACTAATTAGTTGTTGACGGGACAATATTAGCAGTAGAAAGTCGCTTGAAATTGTAAAAATGCGACACGCAGAATTATTTGTAAAAAAGAGCAGAAAGAGCCAGACTTTCGTGTGCGAGAAATTCTTTGGGATTTATTCCCGTAAAATCCCTAAAGTCTTTTATAAAGTGTGCTTGGTCAAAATATTCACTTTTATAGGCAATATCGGTCAGGTTTTTGGACTTTTGGTCGAGCAACATTTTTAAAGCTGTCTGTAGTCGAATTACCTTTCCCAACTGTTTAGGACTAACCCCAATTTGCTTTCTGAAGTTTCTTTCAAGTTGCCTCCGTCTGGAAGGGTTATCTTTAAAAATTGATGTTATTGAAGTACTTCCGTTGGTAGATAAAAGGGCGTCAACGGTGTTTTTTACAATAGAATTAATTGTTTTTTCGCTATTAAGCCTGTTTAAAAGAAAATTTTCGATAATGCTTATCCGTTGTGCTGTGTTTTCTGCTTTGAATATTTTTTGTTCCAAACCATCTGCGGTTTCTATTCCAAAAAGTTGTTTCACTGGCGTTTCTTTATTTACCAAGTTTTTGATTGGTTCAGAAACAAAATTGGCAAAACCATAAGGATAAAAGCGGACAGCAAATGTATTGACGAATCCTGTTGGTTCAATGTAAAAAGGTTCAATTGTTTGTCCGAGTACCATTGCACGAGGTTGAAGTATAAATTCATTTTCGGAAGTGTACCGCTTTATATCGTCTCCGAGAATAAACGCCATTTCAATACAACCGTCAGGGACTATTCGTTGTTTTTGCGGTTCAGACTGTTTGGGCACTTCTAACGTCCAATAGCAGCTAACAAGCGGCTTTAAGTCAATATGTGCTTCGTATGTTTGATAGTTCATTTATCGTTCGGAAGTTACCTAGAGTGACGCTTAATGGTACTTGGCAAAGAAACGTTGGGCTTTTGAAGTGATTCACTGTCCACAGAAACTGAAGTTTTGCAAAATGAAAAAACTTTTATGAATGCCTTATCATAGGTACCGGAAAGGGGGGCTGTAATGAACAGTATTCCTTCTTTATGAACCGCTGTATATAGCCTGTACTGATGGGTGTCGGAAAGACCCGTTTAGATTATCCTAATTGGCCGATGGGTACGGTGGTACTTTGATAGGCTCTGCAGACCTGTGTGAGCTTCACCCTGAGCCAATGGGCCCATGTTGGGCTGCACGATTACCATGCATTTTATTTGTTAAATTTTCCTTTTCTCTTGTTCAAATCTCGCGCTATATGATGAATTGTTAGAATACTTACAGATTCTTCAGATTTTCTTCGATAAATAATTCTGTAATTACCTTCTACTAGTTCCCTGATATTGGGGTCATTTATCTCAGGTGTAATTTTTCCAGCACGAATTTGCTCTTTGAGCCTTGATTTTGTAATCATATTCTTAAATTCAGTAGTTAAATTTACAAAAATATCATCAATACAATTGTAAATACATGCTAACGTTTTACATATAGCTTGCAGCGGTTTCTGAGTGCTTTCTTGCTTTCCGAAGCCAAGCACGTGGTAAGGTGGTATGGAGTGATCCATGCACTGAAGTAAGTCAGACTGTGGTGTCTGAACTGACGAGCAAAGCCTGTCCCGGCAAAACGGGAAACCAAATGCCGGGGCTATGAGGTTCCATGGGGTAGCACATCATGCCAAAATCCATAGCACTGAAAAAGGGACAGCACCATAATAGTAGATGTGGCAGGATAAGCAGGACAATGAGCTATTTCCCATCGTGGGTTTATGGCTCTCGACTTTCTTCTTGATTTTGCTTATTGCCTATTTTTGTGATTTCTACTTCAACCTGTTCTGGGTTAAGGGCAAGTCCATAATTGTCAAGTAGATAACTTTTAGCTACATCAATGTTTTCGAAAGGAAATTTTAATTCAAAATATCCATTTAATTTGGTCTTATCAATGACGAAAATTTCGAATCTATTTTCCAATTCATCCACTAAATCTTGTATAGTGATGCCATTTCCTTGCCAGGAGGTGCCGTTTGAAGAGGTTCCTTTTGCAGAATAGACTTTTGTCGTGTCAACTGCATTATTAATAAAGAGGTTATTATTTGATACCTTCAGGACATAACCTTCTACTTCCTTTTTCTCAATAGTCAGTTGATAATCCAATTCATGCAATAATGATCTGGTTACTGCAGCCCTTCTTTCATTATGGGGCAAATCCTCAGGGAATTTAAAGCGAACATCGTAGCGGTTTTGGTCGGCAACTGAAATCCTGCTTTTGCTTTTTTTGAGGAGGAAGGTTAATATTTCGTCAAGCGGTTGGTTGGCGATGCTCAATTCCCAGGAATTGGATTGCATACCAACTACCGATCCGTCCAAGTATTCATTTTTAGTGACAGTGATGGGGTAGAGATGGTTGGTGTTTAATTCTTTGTTTGGGGCTGGATGCTGTTGATCCGCCATCACCTGCGGGTAATACTTCTTGTGGAGCAAAGCATCTATCATATCGCTGGTAAGAAGTGAAGGATGCCCTCTCCACTTCAAAATCCCATTTTCATCAATTAAAAATGTCGTTGGATAAGCATTTACTTCATAGTTGTTTATAGTTTGATAGGCTGTATCAGTTCCTACAGACGCCAAAATTTTCTTTCTGGATAGGAATTTAGATACATCGTCCTCATTTTCATAGGTGAGGGCAATAAATGAAATGTTTTCATTTTTGTATTTTTCCGTAAGGTCGTTCAGATGGGGAATAGTATATACACACGGAGCGCAATTCGTAAACCAGAAGTCCAAAACAATCGCTTGACCTGTTGTTTTCAGTTCATCGCCGTCGGCATTATTTACCCAGGTATCCACGACAATGGCAGGAGCTTTCTCTCCAATATGCACTTGGGCATAAGCATTAACGACTGCTAAAAATAATATATTTATTAATATTGTTTTTTTCATAAAAGCCATATTTTATTCTGGGTATTTTGTGCTTTCTGTGAGGGATAGAATCTACTGGCAAAAAAGCGTATAATCAACATAGATAAAATCGTTCACTTCTGTTTACTATTAGATATTCTCGAAAAGTACCGAATCTTTAGGTCTTAAAAAAATACCCCAAATTTGGTGTTTCCCAACATTCAATTTATCCACACATTAAAATTCCATTAGAAATGAACCATTATTTGCAATTTCCCGTCCATACTACTTAATATTGATTGGAAATATATACCCTTTAAGACAGATCAGTGAGAAAAATATTGCTTGTAGAAGACGACAGCCGTGTCAGTGCATTTATCATAAAAGGCCTAAAAGAAGAGGGCTATGATGTAGCCCTTGCCATGGACGGAAAGATGGGCCTTCAAATGGCACTTCAGGGCAATTATGACCTGATCATATTGGATATTATGATTCCTGAGATGAACGGAATAGAAGTCTGCAAGGAGATCAGAAAGCAGGATGCCACTGTCCCAGTACTTTTTTTGACTGCCTTGGGAAGTACCGAAAACGTGGTGATGGGATTGGACAGCGGGGCAGACGATTACCTGTCCAAACCATTTAAATTCATCGAACTGCTGGCAAGGGTGAGGACCTTGATGAGAAGGTCTTCCTATAGCAGTGGAAGTGAAAGTAAGTCCGAAAATACGTATAGGTTTGGTGATTTGGAATTGGACGATGATACCAAGACGGTAACAAGGGATGGAATGACCATTAGCCTGACCTCTACCGAGTACAGGTTGTTACTGATGTTTATGAAAAATCAGCGAAGGGTGCTTTCCCGCATTGATATTTTGGAGGAAGTTTGGGGAATTGATTTTGACATGGGCACCAATGTGGTGGATGTTTACGTGAATTATTTGAGAAAGAAACTGGAAAAATACAATGGCTCTCGCCTTATCCAGACGGTCATAGGAATGGGATATGTATTAAAAGAAGCAGAATGAAAACGCAGAATAAAATCGTCTACGTCCTATTGATCGTATTTTTTAGTTATACGTTATTGTTCAGTGGATTTATTTATTATTCGATTTCCAATTATGCTTTTACGGATTTTTATAAGCGACTTGAGATCAGGGCGATTACCACGGCCAAGTCCCAGTTGGAGAATGAAAGCGAGGGAAATATCATTCGAGAGCTGAGGCAAGAGTACCTTGAAGTGCTTCCCGATGAGGAGATAAAAATGTACAAATTGCCAGAAAACGGTGAATGGCAAGGGGTAAGCGGACTTGAAAAGTTCAAAAGTGGCTTTATTGAAGAGATATTGGAGGATGGTACCAGTATGTATAATGACAGCCGGACTTTTTTTTATGGCACTACTTATACTACGGTGGGAAAGGCCACCTATTTGGTCATTATTTCTGCCGAGAACTATTTCATCACGCACCATGTGCACTATTTGCGGAACCTTTTGTTTACTTCCTTGGCGATTGCTTTTGTGATCATATTGGTGGTGGCATTTTTGTTTACCCGTAAATACATCCAGCCGATCAATGACATCATCGAAAAGGTGAAAGAAATCAGTTCTGAAAATCTCCACCTGAGGCTCAACCAAAAGTCAAAAAATGATGACACCATCTCCCAGCTTGCACAGACGTTTAATGACATGCTGAACAGGCTGGAGACCTCTTTTGAGACACAGAAAAACTTTATCAGCAATGCCAGTCATGAGCTGAACACCCCCTTGACGAGTATTATCGGTGAGGCTGATGTGACCTTAAGCAAGATAAGACGACCGGAAGAATATATCATGTCGCTACAGACCATTTTGGAGGAGGCCGAGAAGCTGGATAAAAAAACCAAAGCCTTGCTCATGTTGGCCCAGACAGGTTTTGATGGCAAGCGGCAGAAATTCAATATGCTGCGTACCGATCAGCTGATCATGGATGTCAAAGATACCGTCGAAAAGATCTATCCAGGGAGTAAGATCAGCATCGATTTTAGCCTATTGCCGGAGAACCCTTATAAGCTGAAAATCAATGCCAATGAAGCTCTCCTTCACCTTGCCCTCTCCAATATTATCCTGAATGGTTGTAAATATTCCGATTTTAGCCCAGTGCATGTGGCCTTGGGCGTCTCTGAAGGAAAGGTAATTGTCATTGTAAAAGATGAAGGAATAGGTATACCGGATACAGAAATGAAGTATATCTATGATCCCTACTTTAGAGCTTCCAATACCAAAAATCACGAAGGATACGGCATTGGGTTGCCGTTGGCACGGAATATCGTCCGAATGCACAGGGGGGAACTAGTAGTCACCTCTACAGAAAATGAAGGAACTACCGTGCAAATCACCCTTCCCTGTTTTTTTACATCCCAAGAAATCAATGAAGGTAAAGCCGAGCAAATTGTGAAGGCTTATCATAAGGACCGGAATAACTTCCTGAAAAACCAAAGTCATTAGCCCGTAGGCAATGATTCCAGGAGGAAACAACCCGATAGGATTACGTGGCAGCCTGTTTGACCAATATTCTAATCCCATCCTAATCTCATTCTTAGCCCCCTCTAATTGGCAGGGTGTAGTTTTGCTTACGATCATAAAAACAATGTGATAGATGAGAAAAACAGTGCTAATACCAACTGACTTTACCGTAAAATCTTTGAACTTGGTGAAATCTGCTCTAAATGCCAATGATGATTGCCAATTGGAAATCATTCTTTTACATGGAATATATCTTCCTGATTCTATCTCAGAGCTATTGTTTTTTAGGAAGAAAGAAGTCATTCGGAAACTGGAGAACACGGCTTTTAAAGAATCATGTGAGCTGTTACTGGGCAAGTATGGTTCGCGCATCGAGAGCATTAGTGCAGACTTGTTTTCTGGTTATAACCAATCGGCTTTTGAGAATTATCTGGAAGGGAACAGGGTGGATGAAATCTATGCTTTTTCAGAATACGATTTTAGGGCTTGCCATAAGCGAAGCTTTGACCTGATGCCACTGATCGAAAAAACAAGCGTACACCTTACCAAAGTAAAATGGGTGGACCATGGGAGAAGACATGACCTTGACAAAAATCAGTTGGCAGCCCTCTTTTTCGGGCATTTTAGTCCATCATAACCAAACTATGCCATGAAGATAAAATTGATGTATGCCGGGGTGATTGTATTGCTATTTGGGGTGGTGATTACCCTAGTGGCCAATGATGTCAGCCCTGAACGAAAGCTGATCGGAAAGTGGGAGGAAGTCATGTGGAAGTATGAAAAACTTGATAGTCCTGAGGGCAATGTTTTGGATTCATTTCATATTAACGATCAACTAAAGCAAGAAATAAGCAGAGAGCTGGTAATCCACAAGGCAGAAACCTGGGAGGTGAGGCCTGACGGAACCATTCTATTGCATAAGAAAGGTGAGGAGGTAGATGAGTTGCATTGGCGGTTAAAGGGCCGTGGGCATGTGCTAAAACTGTTTGGCCACGGAGATAGTCTGGAGCATTACCAGATCCAGCAACTTACGGATGACACCATGGAGATCCATTTCAATTCAGATTTGCAGGCACGTGGCATCATCAAAATGGTCTTCGTAAAAGCTAAAAATTAAAACCAATGCTCAGAAAATTCAGCAATAGTAGAACGCTAAGCGATAATATTAAACTGGGGAGCTTGACAGCTTTTTCTGCAGGAATGGTCAATGTGGTCTCTGTGATGTTGTTCTTCGCTTTCACTTCTAATGTGACAGGCCACTATGCGGTCTTGGCTGAGGAAATAGCCAAGGGAAACTGGTACCAGGCCGGTGTGGTGGCTGCATGGATCATGTTTTTCTTCCTTGGTGGGTTTACCTCCAATTGTATCATTATCCATTTCAATAAAAATTACACTTATTTATCACATGCTGTTCCTGTGATTTTGGAGATCTTATGTCTACTGGTTGTGGGCACTTATGTGCAGTTTTATTATGCAGAGACATTGCTTGAAACCGAATGGTTGGTGGGCTTGATGCTCTATGCTATGGGTCTTCAAAATGGCCTGACTGCAAGTATTTCCAATTCTGCAGTCAAGACAACACACTTGACAGGTTTGACCACGGACCTGGGCATGTTATTTTCCATGTTTACCAAGAAGGAATACCGTCAAAATCCACAACTGAGAGGCAAGCTGAAGATTCAAATGTCCATAATGGTCAGCTATTTATCCGGCGGTATTACGGCAGGGTATATTTATATGACCATTGCTTATAATGTCTTTTATATCGTTTGTCTATTCCTCTTGGTTGTCATTGGCTATGATTACTATAAATTGAAATATTATGAACTGGTCAATCGGCGTGAGCTGAGAAGTAAAAAAGATCATTACAGATATATAGCACCAAAGAATAAAAAGAAAGTCCTCGAAAAAGCCTGAACATATGATGGTGGTAGTCAAAAGACAGGCTTAGTTCAGACACCTGCGAGTTATGTTACTTGTAGGTGTTTTTTTATTTTCTTTTTAAAACCATTTAGTTAAGGGCTATGGAGTATCACCAAGTTTTACTATTGCCTAAAAAACGCCATGCCGTAGGCATGAAAGCTTGGTAACAGTCATGACCATCAGTCTTATGTAATGTGCCGTAGGTACATTACATTTTTTACCGCATGCACCATTATTTTAGTGGTGGAGAGGAGGTGAAGGGAGTTATTCTATCATCAGCACTTTTTTGATCACATCTTGCTGTTCGGAATCATCAGCCATGATCATAAGCGTATCGTTTCCTTTGAGCTCTGTTTCGCCATTGGGCGTGATGAACTTTCCGTTCCTGCTGATCAAAACGATAAGGCAGGTGCTTGGAAAACCAATTTCAAGGATTTTTTTACCTATTACCCCTGCGTTTTCGGGTAGGTCCACTTCGATCAGTTCATTTTTGACATCCTCGGAGAGTTCTATGTCCAGCAGTGATTTTTTCTTAAGTCCTTCAGGAAGAGCCAGTCCTAGGATCTTGGCCGCCAGCGAGAGGGTGGTGGCTTGTACGGCTACAGAAGTCAACACGATAAAGAAAACGATATGGAAGATTACATCTGACATCTCCACACCATGAATCATGGGAAAGGTAGCAAAGACAATAGGTACCGCCCCCCTGAGTCCTACCCATGATATAAATAGCTTTTCCTTGAAGTTATATTTAAATGGAAGCAGTGTCAGGAAGACACCTAGAGGTCGGGCGATCACTATAAGGAATATTGCTGCTGCCAGAGCCAGGCCAATTACCGGAAGCATCTGAGAAGGGAAAACCAAAAGCCCCAATGTGATAAACATCACCACCTGCATGAGCCAAGCAACACCATCAAAAAACTTCATCATGCTCCTTTTATGCAGCATTTTTCCGTTGCCTACGGTGAGGGCACAGATGTAAACCGCCAAGAAACCATTGCCGCCTAATAGATCCGTCAGGGTATAGGTGAGCATGACCAGAGAAATCATCAGCACTGGGTACAGTCCTTCCGTGTCTAGTTTTATTTTATTTACAATAAGGACAATCCCCCTTCCGATTAACCATCCCAAAAGTGCACCAACGATCATTTGTGTGAAAAACATGGGGATAATTTCCTTTATCGAAAAATCTTGAATGGTGATCAAGCTGGTCAATGAAATCGTCAGAAAGTAGGCCATCGGGTCATTGCTCCCACTTTCCAGCTCCAATAATGGACGGAGGTTTCCTTTCAGCCCGATGCTTTTGCTTCGTAAAATGGAAAATACCGCAGCGGCGTCAGTAGAGGAGACGATCGAGCCGAGTAAGAGGCTTTCTAGTAGTGTAAGGTCTGAAATCCAATAAACGAAACCTCCCAAGGATATACTGGTCAGTAATACCCCTATGGTGGAGAGCGAGATCCCTTGTGCCAAGATGGGCTTTACAGAAGGCCATTTGGTATCTAGACCACCAGAAAAAAGGATAAAAGTAAGGGCAATAATACCCAAAAACTGTGTCAATGAAGGATCATCGAAAACGATCCCACCAATACCGTCCGAACCCGCCAACATACCTACGCCGAGGAATATCAACAGCGCAGGAATGCCTGTTTTGCCTGAAGTCTTACTTGCTATTACCCCGGCAAAAAGTAAAAGGGAGCTGATCAAAAGGTTGTTTTCGGTTGTAAGAATCATAAATAGGTATGGTAAAGAATCGAAATAATTCATGAATTTAATAAACTGTCGGTGCAATACGGTTTATGTGGAATTGTTTTTTTGTGGTGTCAATTCGGGCGAAAAGAATTATGGTAATAATTGATCAATTTTGACTAGATAGTTTTTGCAACATTGTTTCAATAATCGTGTTTTGTTCTTATATTTGCAATATTGTTGCATTAACTAAAGATGATGTTGTCTGTTGGATTGGTATTTCTTATGATGGTAAAGATGGGATATCCCACCTATACCTTTGATGCGCCTCTGGAGCAGAGGGATGTTTTTTTGGGGAAAAGGAAACCTGAATCCGTTTTCCGTGATACAGTCATCGCCGATAAGTCGCTCAAAACCTATGACCTGGAGGGTGTTACGATATCCGACGAGGGCTTGGGACGAGAGAAGGAAGAGTCCTCTAATATTGCTTTTATCAAACAGGATTATATTCGTGAGCATAGAGGGGGGAGTTTGATGAAGTCTTTGGAGAAGCTACCAGGTATCAGCACCATCGGCATAGGCTCTGGTGCCTCCAAGCCTTTGATCAGGGGATTGGGCTTTAACCAAGTAATGGTGGTCACCAATGGGATCAAACATGAAGGGCAGCAATGGGGGGCAGATCACGGACTGGAGGTGGACCAATATGCCGTGGATGAATTGGTCATCGTCAAAGGACCTGCTTCTATCCGCTACGGTTCAGATGCCATTGCCGGGGTGGTGGATATAAGAGACCACTCGGTTCCTGAAAAGGGGGAAATCGGTAGCACCCTTTCCTTCGGAGCTAAATCCAATAATGGATGGCTGGGTACTTCAGTCAATACATTTGGTCGAATGGGGCACTGGTATTATGACGCCCGGGTTACCTATACAGATTATGGCGATTTTAGGGTGCCTGCGGATACAGTTTATGTATATGATTTTGGTGTTTCCTTAGATAATAATCGGGTTAGAAATACCGCAGGAAGGGAAATGGACTGGACGGCGAGAATCGGTTATGTGAGTGAGCGCTTTCGCAATAGCATTTCCCTGAGCCGAGTGGCCACGAAGTCTGGTTTTTTTGCCAATGCCCATGGACTGGAGCCGCGAAATGTAGACGAAGAATTACATGACCAATCCGGAAGTGACATGTTGCTGCCTCGCCAGGAGGTGCAGCATTATAAGGCAATAGACAGGCTTTCCTATCGCTTTGCAAATCATCTTTTGGAAGCTGATGTTGGCTTTCAATTTAATAAGAGAAAGGAGTGGAGCCAATATGTAAACCACGGTTTTATGCCTCCCAATTATCCCGCAGAGCTTCAAGCTCCTTCTACCCTTGAAAGGGCTTTTGATAAAAAGGTATATAGCCTAAACCTCCGTGATGAATGGTTTCTCGACCGTCATCAATTGCAGCTGGGGCTGAGCGGCGAGCTACAGAAGAATGAAATAGGTGGCTGGGGATTTTTGATCCCAGGCTTTACACAGCGGTCAATCGGTTTCTATGCCTTGGATAAACTAAAAATCAACAAGGAATGGCGGGTGCAGGCTGCGGCAAGGCTAGATCACAGCCATATCCAAATTGATTCCTATCAGGACTGGTTTCCTTCTACTGAAGAGGAAGTGGCAGGACCCGAAGATTACCTTTTCAGGGCAGAGGAGACTTCCAGGACTTTTAATAGCCTAGTGTGGTCAGTGGGGTTTAATTATGTTCCCGGACAGTGGAGTTTTAAGGGGAATGTAGGGACTAGTTTTAGGGTGCCCATAGCGAAAGAGCTCGCAGCCAATGGAGTAAACTATCATTATTACAGATTTGAAAAGGGAGATGCTGACCTTTCTCCTGAGCGGTCTTTCCAAGTAGATTTGGGTGCAGCATGGGAGCATGAAAAATGGAACGTGACGTTCAGCCCCTTCTTTAATTATTTCAGCAATTACATTTATCTCAATCCTTCAGCCGAGTACGATTATCTGTACGGGGCAGGAAATCAAGTGTTTTATTATACACAGGCCCGAGTCAGCAGATATGGTGCTGAACTTTCGCTACTCCATCGGATCAATAATTCCTTCGAGGTGCAATTGCAAGGAGAGTATGTATACAGCGAACAACTCAATGGTGATAAAAAAGGATATACGTTGCCTTTTTCACCACCACCATCATTATTGGCCAATGCTACCTACAAGCCTGCCCTTGATTTTGGCATGGGTGCACCTTATTTGGCCCTGGATTTTCGTGTGACGGCCAAGCAGCAAAACATCGTTCCCCCAGAGAAAATCACACCAGGATATCGAGTGGTTGATTTACGAATGGGAGGACAGTTTAGGGTGTTTAAACTGCCCTTGAAGGCTGATATTCAAGTACGCAACCTGCTCAATACCCGGTATATGAGCCATACCAGTTTTTACCGATTGATCAATCTACCAGAGCAGGGCAGAAGCATTAATGTATCCTTTCAATTAGAAATATAACGTACGATGAAAAAGAAAAAGTACCTAGGAGTAATCATGTTGTTGGCTCTTGGCTGGCTTTCGACGGCCTGTTCTATCGAGGAGGAAAACCCTGAGTTACCTGTGCCGACTGCAAAGAATGTAGAGATTGGTTATGATAATAACAAGCAGGGCATTATAGGAAAGGACTTTCACTTCAACGCTGATGTACAGGCTGGCGATAAAATAGCTGCAGTTGCTGTGCTCATTCAGCAAAAGACCGATGAGGAATTTGAAGATGAGTGGTCGCTATCTTTGGAGTGGGAGGAATATGAAGGATTAAAAAATACGACTATCCATAAGCATTTTACCATTCCGGATGATGCCATAGCAGGCAACTATGATTTCATATTTACAGTAGTTGACACCAATGGAGAAACGCTGGAGTTGGTGGAAGATTTTATAATATTAACTGAATAGATTATGAACTATCGTGATATAAGAAATATTCCCTTGTTCGTATTGATGATTACTTTGGCGGTATCGGGATGCGAAATGAATGAAGATGAAAAAGATGTGGATCCACCCGTAATCGACAATACATTTGCCGGTGCATTTCCCACCCAGTGTGCAGTAATTTCCCGTGGAGCGTCTTTTGAGTTGAAGGTAGTTTTTAGGGATAATATGGAGTTGGGCAGTTACAGTTTGGATGTTCACCATAATTTTGACCACCATACACATAGCACGGAGGTTAATGATTGTGAAATGGATCCTGTCAAGAGTCCCGATAATCCATTTTTGTTGATAGATACCTACTCAATTCCATCAGGACTCCAAACCTATGAAGCTGTTCAGCAAATAGCAGTGCCGGCTGATGTGGATCCGGGAGATTACCATTTTATGATCAAGGTGACAGATAAGGAAGGTTGGCAAACGATCCAAGGAATCAGTATCAAAATCAACTGAACCCAATAAAAAAAGCATAGAAACACAAGAAATGAACTTTACAGCCCCCAGTAAAGAGGGATTGCTGTGCCAAAAAATTTAATTGCAACTATATTGCATTTTTATTTTGAAAACAATCAATTTTAAATAACAAACACAAACAGATTTATTATGAGACAAGTTACTAAAGGGCTTCTAGCGCCAGTGGTTTTGGCTTCGGTTTTTACCTTTTCATGTACAGATGACGAGGAACCGATCATCGCTCAAGAGGGTGTCGAGAAGGCCAATTTGGTGTTTACGGAGATCGAAGGAGACGACCACCTCAGCGCCCATGGGGACCATTTTCATGGGCTAGATGAAGGGACAGAAGGGGAGTCTTTCGTAGTTGAATTTGATGCGGATGGACATGCTGTCAGTGGAGGGCATCTTCATCTGCATGCGGATGGTATCTACAAGATGGAGCTTCAGGCATGGGACTATGAAGGGAATCGAGTAGAGGAGGATTTTATTAAGGACAAAGCTACTGCCGACCTGTACAAAGCCTTTTTAGTAGGTGGTGATTTGGTGCTTAATCCGGATACTGAGGATGAAACAGGGGCTATTTTTCAGCCTAGGGAAAAGGAATATGCAGATGGTACTGCTGTGGATGGTAAGTATGAAACTACAGGTGTACTTAGCTATTTTACCATAGGAGAAGCCAACGAAGGAGAGACAAAGGCGGTGGATTTTGTCCTTCGTAAGTTCAATGATGCTGCTACCAAGTCACTGGTAGAACGTGTGGACTGGAATGCTGAAGACTATGCGGAGCGATTTGCAGGTGAAGATGTATTGACCTTGGAGTTTGAGATCCATGCCGAGCACGAAGAGGGCCATGAAGAAGAAGGTCACGACCATTAATAACCTCAGTTCGATTATAAATTCGTTTCCGTACAGTGCGGAACATGCACTGCGAGGCTTAGGGGGGAGATTTGAGGGGTGGAAGCCGTGGCAGTCTTCGTATTTGGGGATTGCCACACCCTTTTTCAACCCACATCCTCCTAAAAAGGGTTCGCAATGACGCTTTTTATACTAAAAATAAGTCGAGCTCAGGTTAATAGGGGATAAGCTATTGTTTTGGTTAGTTGAAGTGGAAAAGGCCGGTCTTGTTTGGGGCCGGCAATTTTTTTTTCTGCCAACTTAATCATTTGTTAACTTCTTTTTGATCATTGGAGATAGCTGTTGGTATATATTTGTATCTTTATTTACTTCATTAAACCATTTTAGCGCGCAATATTTCTGCTTATTACATGGTAAAACCAAATTGTAGTTTGCCATAAAAACAGTGATAAAAAGAAATATAGGATAAGGGAAAATGGGGTATAAATCAGAAATTACCATGATAAAAACAGCACTCGTCAGTTGCCTTATTTTCCTTGTGTCATTTTCCGCTTTTTCACAGCAAAAAGCAGCATACAAGTTTCACTCCCATAATGATTATTTGCAGTCGGCTCCTTTTTGGACTGCTTACGCCAATGGTGCCGCTTCCATAGAAGTGGATGTCATCCTACAAGATGGCCAATTGATGGTGGCCCATGAAATAGAAACGATCCAGCCGGAAAGAACCTTGGCGTCACTTTATCTTGACCCCATCCGTCAAGCCAAAAAACTAGGGATAGGCCAACTGGATTTTCAATTGCTGGTGGATATCAAAACAGCTGCTTACCCGAGTATGAAGGTACTGAAGGAGGTGTTGGAGGGCTACGATGATATATTGGCCATTCCTGGTAAACAAACAGGGGTAAGGGTGGTCATATCGGGAAACAGACCCGCAGTCGAAGATTATGACCAATATCCTCCTGCAATTCTGTTTGATTACCAACATACAGAATTCCCTGAAAACTTGCCGTGGCAGAAAATTGCCTTGGTAAGCCTCCCTTTCCAGCGGTTTTCTGAATGGAACGGCAAAGGGCGATTGGTACATGCTGAGAAAAAGAAATTGGATGAGTTGATTGCCAAGGTCCATGCAGTGGACCGCCCAATTAGGTTTTGGGGAGCACCCGACAGCAAGACAGCTTGGAAGGCTTTTGCTGATATGGGAATAGATTATATCAATACGGATATGCCCTTTGAAGCCAGTGAATACCTGAAAAGTCTGCCCCAAAATGTGGTAGGCAGTAGTCATAGGCATAATATTTATCATCCAAAATATGAAGTCGATGGAGCTACTGTTCCGGTCAATCAGATCATTCTGATGATCGGTGACGGGAATGGGTTGGCGCATATTTCTGCAGGAATGTATGCCCACGGCAATGAGCTAAACCTTACCCAGCTGAGACATATTGGTCTGGTAAAGACACAGGCAGCGGATGATTTTACGACTGATTCTGCCGCTGGAGCCACCGCCTTGGCGACTGGACATAAGGCCAATAACAGGGCCATTGGTTTTTCACCCGAGGGAAAGGCGTTGTCCAATCTCCCCGAACTATTGGAAAACTACCAGTTTAATTCTGGGATTTTAACAACTGACCACCTCACAGGGGCTACGCCGGCTTCGTTTTATGCGCACTGTGAGGATCGGGGCATGACGGTTGATATTGCGAATGATCTGCGGGAGAGTTCGTTGGATCTTTTTATCGGTGGTGGCAAAAATGATTTTTTACTGCAGGGAAGAGACTTGATCGCTCCATTGAATCAGGCAGGTTTTACGATCGTAAAAAGCCTCGAAGAGTTGAATGATCCTGCCATTGGTAAAGCAGGATATTTTGCCAGTAATCAAGGGTTGCCTACGGTCATGAAAGGGAGGGAAGGTTTTCTAAAGACCGCCGCAGAGCAATCCCTGGCCTTTTTGGGTAATAAAGAACAGCCTTTTTTCCTATTGATTGAGGGATCCATGATTGATACCGGAGGGCATTGGAACAGTGCTGAAACGGTGGTGGAAGAGGAAATTGACTTTGATGAAGCGGTGGGAGAGGTGATCGCCTACGCAGATGCGCATCCCGGTACATTGGTATTGATTACTGCTGATCATGAGACTGGAGGAGTTACGCTACCCCAAGGAAATATGGGCAATGCTGAGGTGGAACTGAATTTTGACACCAATGACCATACAGGTATCATGGTGCCACTGTTTGCTTATGGAGCGCATTCCGGGGAGTTTATGGGAGTATATGAGAATACAGAAATCTTCAAGAAGATAATGCAGCTTGTGGACCAATACCACGAGCGGTAGGGGGAAGTGGTCATGCTTGGATGCCCAGCGTGTCAGTCTGTGGGGCTACCTTTTACAGCCAACCTCCACCCAAGATAGGCAAAAGGCATATAAGCCAAACCAATGTCCAGTATTCCAAACCAAGCTGGAAGGGGCAGTAAGATGATGGTAATCATTCCACCAATCATAAAACAAAAGCCAACGATAAGAGCGTAGCTTATTTTGTGACTGACCGCAATAAGTGCAGTCAGAAGGGAGCCAGCAAGAGTGCTTATTGCGTGGGCAATGAATGGAATCAAAAAATGCCTGATCTCAAATAATGGCAAAGCCATTTTGAGATTTTCCATGGTTGTGAGATCCATTTCGGCAGGAAATGATACGAACATACCGCTGTTCATGACAAGCCCCATATTGATCGCATTACCCACGGTCAACCCAACCAGTATGCTGATGATATTTCTAGGAGCCATATTCATGAGGAGAGAGTACAGTCTCTGTAAAAGCGCCGAGATGCAGAAATTATTATCATTGGAACAGTGTTTCGGTGTATGTCAATAGGCTTTTATCCCCCCATTTTCCATGGCCTGGAATGACCAATTGGAGGGTTGGATAGGCGGCAGTGATTTTGTTTACTGTAGTCGGCCATGCCGTGATATTGGCATCTTCCAGATTGCCCTTACCGGCACCATCAGCTTTGACCAAGCAGCCACCAAAAAGCACCTGGTCATCTGGGAAATAGCCGATGACATTGTCTTCTGTATGTCCTTCTCCAAAATAGTGGACAAAAACCGATCTACTGCCGACTTTTAGTGCCAATTGATCCTGAAAACCCATTTTTGGTTGGGGGAAGCCATGTTGGGATGCGAGCGAAAGGGTGTTTTTGAAAGCATAGGAAGGGATTTCTCTGGCGTGGAATGCTTCCAGGCCTCCTAGACAATCCATGTGAAAGTGGGTTGCTACGACTGCCTTGATTTGAAGTTTTTCCCCCTCCAGAAAGGTGATGAGCTCCTCTGCTTCGTTAGAAGTGCTTGGGGTGTCAAAGATGATCGCTTCACCATCACTGATCACGATCATGCCATTGCATTCTACCTTACCGAAGCTATCGGTATCTAGGAAGGAAACATGAACATAGGTGTTGGGACGGATTTGTTTGATGATCAGTTGGTCCGAAGTGTAAATTTCTTTTTCCGTGTAGTTGGTATGTTGATCCTGTGATAACTGCTCATGTGATTTTTCACTCTTCCCACTGCAAGCGGAAAGGACCAGTAATAAGGCTGCAATAATGAGTTGACGATTCATTTTTAACTATAATTGAGTGGCTAATATCATAAAAATAATACCTCACCCCATTAGTTACTAGTAACTAGTAAAAAAGCATAAAAAAAAGCATCCGCCGCAGCGGATGCTTTTTTTTATGCTTTATAAAGATGGGTTTTATTCACGAATCTGCCCATCACCAAATACATAATACTTGTTGGTGACCAGCTGCTCTAGTCCTAGTGGACCACGGTGGTGAAGCTTGTCTGTACTGATAGCCAGTTCTGCACCGACTCCCATTTGACCTCCATCGGTAAATCTGGTGGAGGCATTATGGTAAACAGCAGCACTGTCCACTTGTTCCATGAATTTGGCCGCTTTCTCCTTATCGGTGGTCAATATAGTGGCAGAATGTCCACCACTGTATTTGTTTATTTTAGCGATGGCTTCATCTATTCCATTGCTTTTACCGATGAGTGCTTTTAGCGCCAGGAATTCTTCATACCAAGTGTCCTCTGATGGGACCTCCTTAGCGCCGTCCAGAGAACCTACCAGTTCTTTTTCGGCTACAAGTTCTACTTTATATTCTGCTAGGTTCTTGGCCAAATCAGCTAATTTGGATTCGAAATCAGGCAGTTTTTCATCAACCAAAATTTTATCAAGGGCATTGCAGCCGGAGATTTTGTCAGTTTTGGCATTGATAATCACTTTTTTGGCTTGTTCCCAGTCGGCATCTTCAGCTACATAGGCGAAGTTATTGCCTCGTCCACTTACGAGTACTGCACATTGGGCATGCTCTTTCACAAAGGCAATTAACCTTTCTCCTCCTCTAGGCACGATAAGATCGAGCTTTTCAGATGGGTTTTTTAGGAACTCTTGTGTTTGCTCCCTGTTAAGGGTAAACAGCTCAATCCAGTCTTTGCTCAAACCATTTTCCTCAAGGGATTCGTGCCAGCACTCTACTAAGACCTTATTGGAATGGACTGCCTCCTTACCACCTTTGAGGAGGATTTTACTGTTGGCTTTAAATGCCAGGACAGCAGCTTCAATGGTGACGTCAGGACGGGATTCATAGATGATCATTATGGTGCCAAATGGCGCAGTACGGTTAATGATCTCCAGTCCATTTGCCAGTGACCTCTTAGAGATTTCCTTTCCTACAGGGTCTTCTTGGTCTTTCACTTCCTGAACAGCTTGGATCATGCCGTCTATTTTGGCGTCATTTACGACGAGCCTGTCATAGAGTGCTTGATCATCTCTCTGGAAAGCCTCCAGATCAGCTTTATTGGCTGTCAGAATTTTTTCACGGTTTTTGTCGATGATTTTGATCATCGACGCCAACACGTCATTTTTTTTCTGTGTGCTTAATATTTTCATGTCTATGGTGTCTTTTTATGGTGTTTACGGTTTCTAAAACAAAAGGTGACGCTTAGGCAGTAGAAATGCCCCATATACCATTAATCGATAGAAACCTTGGTGCCTACTTCTTTGCCATCGACGATGTCAAGGATCATATTGTCAAGATTGCCGTTGGCAATATAAGTAGGGATGTTTTTTCTGGCGGCTTCTTTGGCTACATGGAGCTTCGACTTCATGCCGCCTCTACCTTCTGCTTCTCCCTTGGTGGATTCCTGGATAAAGTGTTCTACTTTTTCGTCGGTTCCCACATGGGCGATTCTTTTGGTGTTTTCATCATCTGGGTGACCATCGTACAGTCCGTCGGTATCAGTGAGCAGAATCAGCATATCGGCATGGATAAGTTCTGCTACGAGACTGGCCAACTCGTCATTGTCCGTAAAAGTGGACATGGAAAGAGAGACTGCATCATCTTCATTGGCAATGGGGATAATGCCTTCAGAAAGCAATCCCTCATAGCAATTGATCATGTTTTCCCTATGCTTGCCCGGGTCAAAATCCCTCTTGGTAGCCAATACTTGGGCGCATCGCATGCCATAATCTTGGAAGATATTGTAATAGTGTCTCATCATTCGGGGTTGGCCCACGGCAGAGAACACTTGTCTTCTAATGATTCTATCCTTGATTTTTACCTTACTTCCCAAGACTTCTTTGCCAGCGATGACAGATCCTGAGGACACAAGGACGGACATGATACCTCTTTCATAAAGTATGGCGATTTGATCGACCATCTTTTTAAGGACGTTATTGACAATACGATTATCTCGGTTGGTCATCACATTGGTACCTACCTTTATGACGATCCTTTTAGGTGCATCAGTTTTATCCATTTCTGTATTCTTTACCAAGTTCAACAGCTCTGTTAAATGCAGCGTATGCAGCTTCTTTGATCATTTCTTTGACATTGTTGTCTTCCATAGAGTCCAATGCTGCCCGTGTAGTGCCACCTTTGGAGGCTACCCTGTCCATCCATGCTTCTGGATCGAGGTCAGAGGAACCGAACAATTCTACTGCACCGGCAAATGTTTGTTCTACCAAAACCCTGGAATCGTGTTTGGAGAATCCCATTTTTAGAGCTGCTTCCAGCATGGATTGCATAAAATAGAAGATGTATGCAGGCCCACTTCCAGAAATACCGGTGGAAGCATCGATGTCGTTTTCAGTGTCCAGTTTTACAGAACGTCCCGTAGTATCGAGAAGGTTTTCTACAGTGGATAATTCCAATCTGGATACTTCATCAGATGCTGTAAAGGATGTCAACCCTTTGCCTACTTGTGCGGGTAGGTTAGGCATGGCACGAACCACTTTTTTTCGCCCAAGCCCTTCTTGAATAGCTGCTATAGAAACCCCTGCCATTAGTGAGATGAATATTTGTCCCTCAGCAGTGAGCTTTCTCATGCTTTCCATCAGGGAGCTGGCGTGATATGGTTTTACAGCAATAAAAATCACGTCGGCAGCTGGAACGCACTCTTCAAGCTTTTCAAATACCGCAAAGTGACTTCTTTTTCTTAGCTCTTCAGTCTTTTCTTTGGAATTGTCAAGGATCATAAGGTCCTTATCCTTTAAAAATTTTGATTTGGCGATTGCCTCAGCGTATGTCAAACCCATATTGCCACCACCGATTACAAGAACTTTCATATTTTTTTAGAAAGGTTTTTATTTAAAAACAGGGACTATCCCTGTCGATCTTCTTTTACCCTAATGCCACAATCTTCGTGCAGGGATCATAATTTACAAAAAAAGTTAATTACAATCGCTATTTAATTGTTAAATCAGCATGACGGGCATAGTTTTATTGATAAAAATTTATAAATATGAATCGGTTATGTAATTATATGGCTGTTGGTTTGTATTGTTTTGCGACGATCTTGTGAGGCTGAAAATTCGTCAGTGTTCAAAATAAAATGGCAGAAAACACCTAACTTGAGCAGGACATTTTGTCACTTTTCGCTAATTTTTATGTTTTTTTACCTGTTGGGGGACGTAAGAAATGTGCCGCGAATTGATTGCGAATAGGGGCGTAAGACGCTTGCGGCAGAGATTACTGATAAAAACGTAGCCCTACTTTTACATCCAATCGCAACAGACCTTCTTTACTGTCTTCTTCTAGGGGGATGGTCCGTGTATTGATACCGTCAGTATAGGTTACTTTCGAAAGCACCCCAGTGGTCAGTATAAGCCCAAATCCAAGGGCGAAATTTTGTGCAATTCCAATGTCACAGGAAGCATCTAACATTGCTCCCAAAGTACCGCCTTTTAAGGTGAAGTCACCGTCATAGGAGGTGTAGGCATTGTCCTTGTACCCTAGGTAACCAAGAGAAACACCGAGTAGGAAATAGTTTTTGTCATTATTGGTATACCTGCTGTAGTAGGTCGGCCCCATATAACTGACAGTGATGTCATCTTTCAGGCCAGGAGCTTCGCTTTTTGACCTGAAGCTGCTATAGGTAATTCCTAAGCCGTTTTGGCTGGGAAAAAAATATTGGCCTTCTACCATGAAGTGATGCCCGTTTTTAAGGTCTTCAGCATAACTGCTTCCGGAGATGGACTCATGGCTTTTGGATAATCTCCTGCTGTAGCCACCGCTTATCCCAAACCTCCAAGCGTTCTTGGCCTTTATCTTGGGAGATTTTTCAGCCTTCTTCTGCAAATAGCTTCTTTCAGTGTAGGAAGTTACCTTTTCTGGAGGCATGAAGGTGTCGGTGTCTAGGCCTTTTTCGTCAATTGAAAAATCGACGGTGCCGTTTTCGACTTTGGAGATAGTGGATTGAACAGAATTGCCCGTATTGGTTGCCAATAGGTTTTGGGCATGCGAATTTAAGGATATACTAAAAAGTATCCCTAGTAGAAAAAAAGTTCTCATGTAGTTTCTTTTTATTTAATCTTGAAAATATGGCTCTAAAAATAAGGAAAATCTAATAGAAAAGCAAATTTGGTGTAATTACCGAAAAGGAATAATTGTGTAGGAGAAAAAAAACTGCCCCAATATTGGCCCTGTTTTGTCTCGCTTTTTTTAAAAGCTTCGGCAAAGGTGCCTACCATTGGGGCAGCTGTAGTTACTAAGTTCTGTATAGACTAGTTTACTGATTCGTCTATTTCTTCTTTGGTCTCTTCTGCTTTTTTCTCTACGTCATCAGCAGCGTCATCAACGGCTTCGCCAGCATCTTCCATAGTGTTTTCTACGGCATCACCAGCTTCTTCCATTTTGTCTTCTGCATCGTTTTTGTCATTTCCACAGGAATATAATGAAAGCATTCCTGCTACTGCGAATAATGCTAATACCTTTTTCATAGTCCTCAATAATTAAAGATTAGTGTTTAGATTCATTGTAGTATGTTACAAAGCTTATACCAACTTTTGATTATGGGGATAATTTTTCGAATTCTTAATAATTAGACACAAGAGGTCTTTTAATGAAATTTTGTTCTTTATCATCTTTATGTCATCCCGTAGGTCTTCTAATTCATAATGTGGGCTAATGTAAAGAAGTTGTGACGTTGATCTGCTCATAAAATAGTGAAAATGAGAAAAATACCATAAAAGTGGTATTTTATGACAGTATAAAAAAACGTAACTTAGTGTTAACAATGCCACACATTTAGCACCACATTTTTAGAAAAGGGTCTTCCTCCTTTTGCTATCCTTTAAATAGCATGAATTGTTCTTACCGGTATTTGTCCACGCCCATTAGCCGCAAAAGAGAGGATCGCCCCATGTTAGGTTTTGGACCCAATAGATAATGCTATGGTAAATCGGTGGAATTTGATGGAATATGTAGCCGACCGTTACGGTAAAGTGCAGCCTGTCTTCGAAGAAGCTGCCCGGAAGCTGCAACAGGTAAAGGCCAAAGAGATACCTCTCCTGAGCTTAGAAGATGACCTGGAGAGGATAAAGCTCAGAATGGCCCGTGAAGAAGGTGAAATACCCATCATTATGGAGCGTATCAATGGCGGGGTGGACTTTCAGGACAGTTACATATTGGAGATGCTGTCCAAACTGTCCAAGGCCGTATGTCGGATTACACAACATGGGAGTGCATTGGGTACGGGATTTTTGATTGCCGATGGTGTGATCATCACCAATAATCATGTGATCGACCACCCTTCTGTTGCCAATGGAATGCTTGCAGAATTCAATTATGAACTGGATGAAAATAAAACAATGAGGAAGAGCTTTTCTTTTAAGCTTGATCCTGGCAGCTTCTTTCTTACTTCCTCCTATATCGCTGATCCGGAAGTGCCTTATTCAGGGCTGGATTTTACTATGATTGCTATCGGAGATGATCAAGACCAGGTACCAATATCGACCATAAAACCCATTTTCTTGGATGGGGTAAGAGGGAAGATCATTAAAGGTGAATCATGCGTGATTATCCAGCATCCCCAAGGAATGCCCAAAAAGATTGTCCTAAAAAACACGGCGTTTTTCTCCGAAACCCGCACCCGGATTGTTTATGAAAGTGATACCTTGCCCGGCTCTTCAGGGTCCATGGTGGTGGCATTGGGTACGGGAGAGATAATAGCCCTGCACCATGCTGGCCTTCCGAGGACGGACAGTCAAAATAGGATCCTTACCAGGGCGGGTACTATTGCCACAGCCAGTACGCCAGATGGTGAGATCGACTGGATTGGCAATGAAGGGATCAAAATCAGTAGGGTGATCGATGCGCTGGCAAATGCCGATTTGCCAAGCGAGATGCAGGAAATTAAAGAAAAACTCCTTCAAAAGACGGAAAAAACCCAAGGAGAAATCAAAACTGGTGGTGACCGAAACGAGGCCACTTTTCATGAAACACCTGCCCTTCCCAATTCTTCCAAGCAAGCCCCCAAGAACCCCATGTCAACACCTTGTCAAAATAAACAGGATTTTATATTTACTGCAAAATACACCCCCGACGAATTGGGCGCAATAAAGGGGCTACTGCTCGCCAGGTATGGTGAAGAGCCTGTTATCAAATTGTCGATGCCTTCTTTTGCCTCCTTAGGAAATGTAGAACTGTTTTCACTCAGTGTACCTGTATGTGGCAATATCGAAGATGAAGCAAGAAGCCTCAGTACCATTCCGGGAATTATCAATGTAGAGACCGACATTCCCTTACAGTTGAATTCAAGTGTGGATAAGACTTCCAGGCCTTCCTCCCAGTACGAAGGGATTGTGGAGGAGGGATACAATGCTCCCAATGAAGACGACTTTTTGCGAAAATACCGTGATGAGCGTCAAAGTAACTATGTAGTAGGGAAATCTGTGATGTATCACCGAAAATGGAACTGGTACGCAACGGCTTTTGATAAGGTGCTGGCCGACGATAAGGCCGTCTCCCCCACAGATAAAGGCATCAGGATAGTCCAGTTTGATACTGGGTTTACCGATCATAGTAAGATTAGAGGAGGTTTTGACAAGGAGTTGGATGTTGACTTTGTGGATATTGATGATGAGGCAGAGGATAGTTTTACAACAGGTATTTTAAAGCATCCCGGCCATGGTACACGGACGGGGAGTTTGCTTATGGGGAAGGAGATTACGTTGCTCCCAGGAAATGGTAACAGTGGTCTGCTCAGCACTTTTGATTTTAAGTTGATCCCTTATCGTCTATGCAAAAGTGTGATCTTGATCCGTCGGCAGCAGGAATTGGCCAATGCCCTAGACCTATGCATGTCACAACGGTATCCGATTATTTCCATGAGCCTGGGATTGCCGCCTACTTTGGCAACGGCAGTCATGGCGAAGAAAGCCTATGATGCAGGGGTGATTTGGTGCTGTGCTGCCGGCAATGTGGTGCAGGTAGTAGTGGCGCCTGCTGTCTACCCAGGAACCATCGCCGTGGCAGCATCTAACCCAATGGATGAAGAATGGAAAGGTTCCAGCAGAGGTAGTACGGTGGACATTACCGCTCCGGGGGAAGATGTCTATGTGCCGATTTTTTTGAAACCGTCAGGTGGTGGCCAGCCAGGTGAAGCTTTTTTCTATGGCAATGGCACTAGTTATGCCACTCCCCATGTGGCGGCGGCAGCTGCCATGTGGTTGGCCAAATATGATGACACCCTCTGTAAAAACGAGTACGCAGGATGGAGAAAAGTAGAAGCTTTCAGAAAGGCATTGGAGGTTTCGGCCAGAAGGAAAAACAAGCTTCCCCGTGTGGGATTTGGCCATGGGATCCTTGATGTGGAAAAACTCCTGAAGACGCCCCCTGAGACCCCTGATAAGTTGAAATATGCCTATGAAAATACCGAGGATGGCAGGCTGAATGAGGTGACACAGGCATATGGCGAGATGGTCAAAACGGTTTGGAACAAAATTCACGGGTGGGTCTTTGGTGTCAAAAGGGGAGGACAGGAGTCCTTTATCACTGATAAACAAGTACTCACGCCTTACTCCAAAATGCTGGAAAAGGAATTGTGGCCAGGGCAGTCATCTACATTGGAATCTTCCTCAGCACCGTCACAGGATGAATTATTGGCTCTTTTTTCCAAAGTGCACCATAAAATTGAATCACAATTAAAGCAATGAGCCATGCAGAAGATATTTGATTTTCACTTTCACCTGCTGTTTAAACATTATATAGCAGACCCAAAACTAAAGCTGGATGTTGATCAGGGATTTAAAACATCGGGCGTGGCCAAGGTCCTCAATGAGCTTGTGGGAGGTTCTTTTGATAGCCAATCGTCACCCTCACAGGTAAAGGAAAGTCCGCTTTTCCTTGGGGTCATATCCTTAAGTAGTGTGGAGTATGCGTTTGCAGAACGCATATTGTCTATTTGTGGTAATGATTTTTCGTTTATCCTTCCTGTCAAACACCAAATTTTTGATCGAATCAAACAGCATCAGACCACGTATTGGAAGGACTTTATGGGAATAGTCGCCCAGCACCGCAAAAGCATGCCCAAGCTTGCTAAAGCTCCATTCTCCATTGAGTTTTTGAAAAGAAATGATTTTAAAGGTAAATCTATTGAGGCAATAGAAAGCGCACTTACAGACGGGAACAGGCGCAGTTTTGCCTTGGCCATCGAAGGAGGGCATAACCTTTCGGACGTCCCCTCAGGAAATGAACAATCGATCCTGTCAGCAAATCCCCATCATCAGATGAAAACGCTTCAGGAAATGAAGGACTTCGATTTTATGTCTATCAACTTATGCCACTTGAGTGATATTCCTGAGCAGCGGCTCGGGGGATTTGCCCAAGGTGTCAATAAACTGTCACAAAGAGCTTTTAAAAGTGATTACTTCCTTCCTTCTGTAGGACTTGGGTTGACAGAATTAGGAAAAAAACTTATAGGGCAGTGTCTTTTGCATCCTGAAAGACCCGTGTTAATAGATGTAAAGCACATGAGCCTGTACACTCGGCTGGAATATTACAGGTTTAAGGATCGTTTGGCCCAGGATTCACCGGATGTGGCACGTTTGCCGGTTATTTCGAGCCATACTGGTTTTACCTTCACTTCCATTGACCAATATCTTAACAGTCAACGTTACAGGTCCTATGTGAATGAGGGGGACAGTGGGAAAGAAGCGATGATCGAACCTGAAAACCGTAAGATCGGACGTACCGATGATAAGATTAACAAGGGACTCTATGCTAATCCTTGGACCATTAACCTGTTTGATGAGGAAATTGCGGAAATAATGGCTTCTGGAGGAATGATGGGCATTAGCCTTGACCAACGGATACTGGGTGCTTCTAATCCGGCGATGGATGCTGTTCGTGATCACTATTACGAAAAAGAGCAAGTAGCTTATTATGAATTCAAGAAACTGTTCAAGGAAGGACGGTTACCGGGGGAAGAGGGATTTATCCAAGCTTTGGGGATAGCGCCCAGTAAAGAGGAACGGCACTTCATGCTGTTGTGCATGCATATAGTCCATGCGGTGAAGGTGGGTTATGATAAGTTGCCTTGGCATGAAGGAACTTCGCCTTGGGATCATATCTGTATCGGGTCGGACTTTGATGGGCTGATTAATCCGATCAATGGCTATGAAAACATCACCAAGATGGGGAAGTTGGGCAAAGACCTCAGGCACTACTTGCCTCTTGCGGACAAGTTCCATTTGTATGATAAGGACCTTACCGCTTTACGGTATAATGAAGATGGATCGGTAAATGAGGATTTCCTAAATACTGCTATTGAGAAATTTACCTATAGGAATGGGCTAAGGTTCATTGCCCGCTATTTGACCAATTGGTCCGAAAAAGAATGGGAAACAGCCAAGAAGAATGCCACTTCCGCTGAAGCACATTCTTCTTAGAGGTTTTTATCGTTGATCAATGGGGGATGCAAAAATAACCGTATTCCCCAGTTGTCAATGGCTGTTTACAATTCCCAGCCTAGGCCAGTTTGAAGGACGTAATCCGCTTTTCCAGCACCTTCGACGGGTTGGTTGTCAAAGTTCAGTGAGAATCCGACTTTTACGTACAAGTCTAAGGGAAGATCGTATTTGGTGTCGATATTGTAGTCCACCCGCCATCTGCCACCTTCTGTAATCCCTGGGTAAACGGTTCCCCGCGTTAGGAGGGTCAGATCGCCAATATCATAGAGGTTAAGCTCTGCACCGAAATAAGCCTCCATACTGTTTTTCTTTGGATCTTCGGTGGTATAGACTTCATTAAGGTAGGAAACACCCGCTTCTACACCGAAATAGGAGTCATTGGTATGAACGATATATTTACCAAGCCCGGCAGAGAAAGTGCTCCTGACATCTATCAACTGCTCGGTATTGGAGAGATAGCCGTAGTTAGCGGGAACATAGAAATCCTTGGGAAGGAATTTTTTATAATTGAGGTTGGCATCTTCCCTTCGTGTGGGCTCGACTTCATCTTGGTTTGACCGGATGAGGTTATAGCCTGCACTGGCTGACCAGCTGGACGCAACATAGCCCAACGCACTCCTGATCCCTGCTTGCGTGAAGTTATTGGCTTTGGTAAAGCTATAGCTGAAATCCACAGAGGCGGACAATCGACTCCAGAAATCATTTTCATACGTTTTGAAATAAACGATGTCCTCTATCCTCACCTTCATACTGTCCCCAGAAGTGAGGTGAAGGGTGACGTGTGTAGGGTCGTAGGTCCAGAGTGATCCGTTGTGCCGTTCTCCTGACATCAATGTGATCAGGTAGTTTTGCTTGGAGTAGACTTGTTCTACTTCCTGCCATTCGATCTGAAAATCGCTGTCACTATAATCTGTTTCTATAGTGATCACTCCTTTGTCAAGTGATTTTATCTCACCGACAATGACGTTTTGATTTTTGAACACCAACGAATCCCTTACATCAGCAATGGAAGTCTGGTAAACACCTATCAAAAGAATAAGAAGGGTAAATAACTTTTTCAAAACAATGCTTATTTAAATTTTACTAATTGGTAATATTCGGTCATAAACAGTAGCTAAACTGTACCTGATGCTTATTTATTGGGGTTTTTCATGAAGCCTGGAAAGCGATAATTTAGGTTGAGCAAGAACTGGCTCCTTTTGCCAAACACGCCGAGCTCACTCCTTAACATGATATTTTTGTTGAATTGGTACTGCGCACCCAGAATGATGTTAAAAGGGGAAGCTACTTTCTTGTCTAGCGTGTAGTCAACGACAGCATTTCCGGGGTCTATACCATTGGATATATCCTCCATTTTGTCAATGATCTGATTGGCCACGACACGCTGCCCAGGGGGCAAGGTAGTGGCCCAGTCACGCATATAATTGATCAATCCCCCTTCACCAATCTCAGGGAAGATTTCCTGAATGTTGATGCTTCCTTTGGTGTCATTGGAAATGGATTGATAAAATACCCCTGCCCATACAGAAAGGGATTTTTCCGGATTAGAAGGGTTCAAAATAGAGTGACCCAATCGGAAACTACTGTTAAAAGCCGGGATGGGCTCCACCACCACATCCACATCGACGAAGTTGTAGTTATTGTCCCATGCCATCCAAAATGGACCGACAGCACCGCTAAGTGTGGCTCCCAATCCAAATGAACTTGCCTTGAAATGCTGGTTTGTCTGTAGCCCAATCGGTTCCAATAAACTGACATTGGTATCGGTGGTACCACCGCCGATCATGCCGTAAAGGTTCAAGAAAGGCAAAACCCAGATATCCGGACGGATCGTGTAGGCATTGGTCGCTGCTGTGGTGGGGCCAAAGGTGATGAAATCGCTAAAGTCCAACTGTTCACTTCCATTGAAGCCCAACAAAATGGACTGGATGACAATTTCCTGTGTTTGGGTAAAATAGATACCGCTGATTCCATATCCATATGGAAGGTCATAGCCTTTTTTATAGGCTTGTTTCCCAAGGATGGGGAATGTATAAGGCCATTCCATGGTCTTTAAGCTGTCAAAATAAGGCTTATAGTAGGGGTTTTCCGATTTGTTCATTCCCTGTGCGGAAACCGCGCTTGCGATACAAAGTAAAAGGAGAGATAATATTCCAATTTTATACCATTTCATGATCATTGGTTTAGTTTACTTTAATTAATAGGGTGTTTTGACGGCGTCTTTTTCTGCTTTTCCGGCACCGATAGGGATGCCTACGCTGAGGTATAGTGATCGGTTGTAGTGATCATTTGGCATCGATTTATTGATGTCCACCATGCCTAGGTAATACCGAATGCCCAAGTTCATCCCGTGTCCTTTCATCAGGCGGTAACCTATTCCAGCCGTCATCCCAAAGTCCAATCGCTTGAAGTCATTTTTGATTTTACGCTCATATAAAAGATCATCATCTTCCAGAATGCTGTCCGAAAACTCGTCAAACCCTTTATGGAGCCAGCCCAATTGTGGGCCTGCTTCTACGTAAAACTGGCTGTTTTTAAATTGGTATTTTACCAAGGCCGGGATATTGAAATACCCTAGTTTTCTTCGTACAGTAGCATTGGTCAAGAGCTGATCAAGCTCATCGTCACCTAATGGATAAGAAGGGAGGGCTTTGGCTCCCATGGTGGATTTTACGATCACTCCCGTGTGCAGCTTGAGCCGTTCCTTTAGATAAAAGTCAAAATAGAACCCAAGGTGCAGCGCATTGGCCATGTCCGAAGAGGGAGGGCCGTGCAGTTGGCTGAAGGCGATGCCGCCATCCAGTCCAAATTCGATTTTGTCAGAGTTCAGCTTATCCCCGAACAGCAATGAAATCAGCACTTGTCCATGGGCCATTTGGGCCATGACAAATAGTGAAAAGGTGGTTACTAAGTGTTTTTTTATACTGAAATTCATTTATGATCGACGCTTCAAATGTTCCTTTATGAGATTATAGATCCCCGCTTTTGGCATCTTCTTTCATGTCTTCATTGGCAAAAATGGCCATCTCCACCCGTCGGTTTTTGACCCGGTTTTCTTCGCTGTCATTGGGATACTTGGGCTGGGTTTCTCCATACCATTTTTCCACAAGTCTGGCTTTGTCCACTCCGTTTTGTGCCAAAAAAGCAGAAACGGCTTTTGCCCTTTTTTCCGAAAGCTGCATATTGAACTCATCCGATCCGCTATCATCAGTATGCCCTTCGATCAGGATATTGGTGTCAGGATATTTCTGGAATACGGGAATGGCGTTGAGGAGGTCTTCCTTGTAGCTGTCGCTGAGGTTGGCAGAATTGATATCAAAGACCAAGCTGGCATCAAAGGTGACGTTGATCCCTTCATTTACCCGCTTTACCTCAGCTGTTGGGATGGCCTGTTGGAGCTCTTTGGCTTGCTGGTCCATCTTCCTCCCGATCAGGTTGCCCGCAGTACCGCCAATGGCAGCTCCCGCCAGAACTCCCCATATACTTCCCTTGGATACGGCTGCTCCCACGGCTGCACCACCCGCTGCGCCAATGGCCGTTCCTTTTTGTTGATTGTTCCAGTTGGCACAGCTGGCCATAAGCAGGACGATGATTGCGTAAATGGTTAACTTTTTCATAGTGAGTGTTTTAGTTGTGATGAGTCTATTGGCAAATCATGGCCGAAAACATATCCATGCTCATGTCCTTCCAGCCTAAGTCCAGCCCTTTTTGGATGTCAGCGCAAAGGGTGGTTTTTTCCGCTGCGGTCATTTTATTTTTAAGTTCTTGGACCTTAGTGGTGCCGTACTTGTTTTCCATCTTTTTTAGGCCCACTTGTGTCCTGCTCTGGTAGATATCAAGCGGGTCATGCCCGTGGTCCAACGCCTCGTCATAAGCGGCGTATGCCTCGTCATATTGGTTATAATAAAGGTGTAAATCCCCCTTTTGGATGATGATGTCCGTGTTTTCTGGAGCTAGGCCAATGGCCTTGTCCAAGTAATACATGGCAGAATCCTCCTCGTTGAGCTGACGGGCATATACCCTGGCCATTAGCGCGTAATTATTGGCCCTCTCTGAGGTGTTTTGGTTTTTTTCTGTCAGTTCTATTACTTTGGATAATTCCTGCTTCGACCCTTCCGCATCACCTAGGTGCTGGAGCGCAATGCCTTTTTGGAAGTGGCCTTCCAGACTTCTGTCCTTGGTGACATCAAGAGCATAATCTGCTTCCTTGATGGCGTTTTCATATTGCCCCAAGTTATTGTAGGCTTCGGCTTTGGCTACTGCTCCTTGCTCTTTGGCATCTTTGGTTTTACAGTTTCCGGTAAACTCATCCAGTTTTGCCAATGCCTCCGTATAGGATTCCTGATCCAGCAGTGCATTGGCTTCCGCCAATGTTGCCCTGCATTTTTTTCCCATCGTGAAGGTTTGGGCACTGGCGCTGGCTATTAAGTAGGGACTTAATAATATGCAAAGGGTTAGTAAATAAGGTTTCATACTGAATTGGTCTATAAGTGTTGGACTAATGCGTATAAGGTACTTGGTCTAAGGGCTATTGTGCTCATTGGTCTGCGTCTTGTACATCCGCTACTTCATATTTGTTTTTATTATCTACCTGAACAGGCTGATAATAGGTTTCACCATATTTCACGTAAGTTTGGTCGCCTACCTTTACTTCTTCGGCGCCTTCTGGAAGGTTGGTGACCACGGCTCCGGACGTAGGAGGAACCACGGTATAGCCTTCATCAGACTTTTCGTAATACGTCCCGCCGTAGTAGTAATTATTGGTGGTTTCATTGATCACCACTTGCTCTGATCCACCTGGGATGGTTTTTACAGTGGCACCGGATGGTGCTTCCACGACGGTATAGCCATTGTTGGACTCTTGGTAAAAAACTCCTTCATCATAATGGTATTTTTCATTTTCTATGGAAATGACTATAGCGGTGGCGGCCAGACTTGCTATGAAAAAGCCCCAAGGATGCCATACCGGCCCCCAATAATACGGTGTGTATGGATGGTAATAGTAGGGGTGATAACAGAAGAAACTAAATCCACCGTAACGATAGGGTGGCCTAGGATATGGGCGTGGGTTACGAATGACTACTGTGCTTCGTCTGTTGACATTTCGGCGGACGTTTCTATTGACGTTAATATTGGTGCTGTTGTCAATATTGACGCGGTTATTATTACCTACTCTGTTATTACTTTTTACATTAGATACCCGGGTATTGTTGTTACGGCTGTTATTGTTCCGGACGTTGGTGTTTCGATTAGTATTGTTTCTTTGATTACCGATATTCGTGTTAGTTCTATTCCTGGTGTTGTTGGAATAACTTCGGCTTTGGAGATTGGAAGGGCGGGACGGAGATCTGGTGGCGCCTCCATTGATGCTGCGGTTGCCGGATGGCCTAGCAGCGGCTCCTCCTCTGGACGCTCCCCCTGAGTGACGGAGCCGTTGGGCCTCAGCGATATCAGGAAGTCCCAGCATGGCAATGATTCCACAAAACAAAAGCAAATTGGATAGTTTTTTCATTGTGCGTTTCATGATGTGTTCAATTAATGGGGTTTTGGAAGTATGGAGATGAGTCTGGCACCAGGAGGTGGAGTGAATTCAAATATTGAAGGTGGCAGGTCGGGATTGATTTTCCATTCGTGGAAAGTGGCTTCATATTGTGGTGCCAAGGCTTTTTCTTTATCAGTGATGATTAACTTTACCGGTAGGTTCATGGCGTCGTTGGCCACCCATATTTGGACATTTTGTTTTTCATTACTGGCAGCGATGTGAAAACAGTCCTTTCCTTCCACGTACTTATTGCCCAAGTACACCAACGTGTCAAAATGGTCCAAAAGGTCATCCGTAAGAGTGGGGTAAAAGAAGTCCGCAGCCGGAAACTCCACTCCATATTGATAATTCATAGAATCGATCATGGAGATAATATTGTCAGGAGCATGGACAGTGGTGTAGTTGTTTTCACTATACGAATAGTGCGTGAAGAATTCCCCGTTATAAAAGAATCCCCGGTGACCCTTGTGGCCCTTCTGATGCACCAGCATTTTGTCCGGGCCTTGCATGAACACTTCGTTTTCGGTGTGCTCCTTTGTGTATTTTACATCTGCTGCCGGCTTGTCGGTGGAGGTGGATAGCTGGTAGCTGCATGATTGTAAGTCACCGATCACGGCACTCATGTGATCAAGGATAAATACCGCCACGGAATCTATTTTTTCCCCCTGGGCAAAGCTGCTGATAGGAAGGATGAGATAAAATGCCAATAATAGTTTTTTCATTGTGAGATCGACTTTTAGGACCTAAAATTTACTCTTGCGAGATGATTTTATGCCATTGCGCTATATATACATTAAGGTAAGAAGTATTTGGCTGGTTGGCTTATCAATAAAATGAGTACATGCCAACTTTTATATATTTTGGCATGCAATGACTTAGCGCCGGCTGCGGTACTTGAGTACAGAAGTAAAAGTGCTTGTTTTGTAAACATTATTTAGACTTAGAAGAAATGCTTGATATAGTCGGATGGGTTATATCCCGTATGTTTTTTAAAAGAAGCAATAAAACTGTTTCTATCCATGAAGCCACTCTGTTTGGCAAGCATGTCCATTGTCATGTCGTGATAGGCTTTTTCCTTGATGATGTTTTGGCTATATAGGATACGCTTGATATTCAAGTATTCATCAAATTTCAGGTTTTTGCTCCTTAGGTAAGCGCGAAGTGAGCTTGAGCTGATACCTATTTCCAGCGCTAACTTGTCTACGGTGATGCCATTATTTAGGTAAGGGCGGTGTCTGGAGACGTACTTTTCTATTTTTTCTTCTTCATAAGAAAGAGGCTGTTTACTTCCCTCTAGGCTTTTGGCTACTAGGTTTTGATGGAGTCTATCTGAAAAATCCCTTGCTTTGATGTCTCTGATGCCGAACAGTAAAAAGGGCTGAAAGAATAATGATAGACAAAGTAAAAAGCCACTACAGACCTCAATGATGGAGGGATGTAAGTAGGCCGGGACCTGTATGCCTCCTAAAGTAATCAGGAAATAAGGCAAAAATAGCAGCACTTGGAGAGCCAGGTAGCTGACAGTCCATTTTAGCCAATGGGTATTGATATGGATAAAACCTTTCTTGCTCACCGCCATTAACTTCAGGATCAGATTGACCTCCATGATCCAATATGCGGTGATTTGAAAATGAATAAGGAGAAGTGCCAGATCCGAAAAGGCATCCGACCTGTTCCCAGAATGGTAGATGCTGATAATTCCCACGGTCACTGGCAGGATTAAGTGGACAATTACCGACCTGTTAAAATTGGAATAGGCCAAGGTGTGGAAATACAGGTAATTGAGCGGTAAAAATAAGGACATGCTCACTAACATCCCTGTTTTACTGATGTGGTAGAGGTGGGTGTGCTGATCAGAAAGACCGAAGAACTGAAAAGTATGCCAAAGAAACAACGCCAAGAAGGCCAAAGAAAGGATCCTTTTGGTCTTTTTTTGGCCTTCTGCTACATTGGGGTACCACCAGAGGATCACGGTGATCATGATCGAGGTGACTGCCACAACGAATAGCATTGAAGTATAAAAGGTCAAGTGTTCTGGCATTGGTAACTGATAAATAAACTAATGGGTTGATAGCCTTATTTAACGATGTCATATGTGATTTACCAGAAGGGGATATACTATGTGTACTGGTGAATGATTCAGAAAACATCATTTGGTTAAATTTAAAAAGTTGTTGTCTTATTATTGACAGATATAAACGTATTGATGCCAAGAATTATAATGTTGTGAAAATCAGTGGGGATTTATAATAAAATGTGCTGGGGCAAGCCAGTGGACATCGTCAAAAAATGATGTGTTGACCTGGCGTAAGGCTTTTGTATTTACTCCAGCTTCCCAAAGCACTGAAAAAGTAAAGCAAATGCCAGCAACTGATAGCTCTTAGGGCAATAGAGGGTATGGTCAACTACCTCTATTGCTTTTTATTTATAGTCCTTGATGAATTCAGAAGGTGTTTTGCCTACCCATTTTTTAAAAGCAGAGGTAAAGGAATTTCTGTTGGAAAAGCCACAGTCATAACCAAGTGCCTCCAGCGTAATGTTCTTCCATTCACCTTCCTTGATTTTTTGTTTGCAGTACTCTATTCGGTATTTATTTAGAAAATCATTGAAGTTTACTCCTTTTTCTTTATTGATAAATGAACTGATGATATAAAGCGGCACATCCAAGTCATCGGATAGATCCTTCAGGTTATAGCCTTGATTGAGGTAAGGGGTGTTGTTTTGGATATGCTCAGAAAGCTTGGAGTCCAATTCGATCATCCTGGTTTTGCTGAGGAATTTAGAAGAGTAGCTGTCGACTTTTTCCTGTTGAATAACTTTCGCATTTTCTGTTTGAATGTTATTGGCAGGCGCTAGGACTTCTGTGAACCCATATAAGATTTCTGGCTTGCAAAATAGGTACCCAGCACAAAAGATGACACAAAGTGCTCCCCCTATTTCACTGAAATCGGCATAGATAGACATTTCAAAGGGGTTGTAACTATGGACAAAATAAGGGTAAAACAGCAAGAACTGAATGCTACAAAAGAAAAATAACCAATTTACTGCATGGCTGTTTTCTTCTTTTATATCTGCATCACCGTGCTTGATAAAGGAGATAATAATCCATACCTGCAATAACCAGTAAATACCAAAAACGATATGGTATATGATCACATTGACTTCATTGGGGATCATGATTAAGGTATGTGCTGCAAGCTGGCTACTTACTCCATCGAAAATTTGTTCTTGGAGAAGGGCCAATTGTTTTTCATAAGGAAGTATGAGGTAAGGGATGTTATTGATAAGATACAGGGCGAAGGGTATGAAATGAAGCACATCCTTTAGCCGTGGAGATTGCTTGTTCAGAACGGACCTTACATATAAATAGGCCATTGGCATAAACAAAAAGCAAATGACACTTCCAATACTGTAGGCAATAGGGATTTTTAGAATATACTCACTTTGTATAAGCGTGGCATATACCAAACTAACCGTCAATACGAAAAAGGACCAGCTGAGCAGTTTGCGTGATTGGTTTTTCCGGTTGGGAAAAGCCCACAATATGGCGATGGTGATTACTCCCACTGTGATGGCCAGTAGGTGGGTCAGAATGATAGGGGCAAAGTCAAAGTTCATGGTCCAAAAAAGCTTAGGTTAATAATAACAGTTAATATATCTGTTCTCTTAGAGGAGGTGTTGGTGTGGTGTTCAGATTATTCTATTGTATTATATTGGTTTTTTCGTGTATCTGGTTAATTTAAAGTTTTCTGTTCTTTAATTTTATGTTTGTGCATTCTTTACAATTATTTTTTGATTAAAAATAGTAAAATATATAGATAAAGTCGGTTAAATACAAATAAAATTACCAGTTACTGTAGTGTATATGATGACCCTTTATAGTCGATTAATAAATCGAGGCAAATATACAACACTGTTAAGTTATAAAAAATATTTAAATTTTTAATGATTGTGCATTATAAAAATCTGTTTGCTATAGGGTACTGAAATGATGAATTATGTGGATATATAGTAGGATTTAATTTTTTTAAGCAGGTACTAAGTGGGCTTAAATTGGCGATTAACGCATAAATTGCAAGATATTTTGCAAAGTTTTAGCGAATTATTCCAAGTATTGTCATCACTTGCTTTTGAATTTAAATTTTTTAGGAAATATTGACAAAGACCTTTTGTGTTGAAATCAGTTTTTAGGCCAAAAGGTGATTTTAATTAGTGAATTGTTCTTTACTCTATAATGGAGAAGTTAAACTATTGGCATTCAACGAAAAGCTGATTTCTCCCAGTACGCATTGATTTCAATCCAGATTATGCATTAGGAATCGCTATAGATAAGCTAATGCATATTCCGGGTTCAACAGATAAAAAGGGAAAATGAACGGGAAAATATCCCTTTCTCTCAAAACTATTTATGCTTATGGTTGTGGTTCGCAATACGCTATTACTTTTCATGATACTTTTTGGCTTGGTAAGGATGCCATCTGCTAATGCACAATTCATTACTACGGACATGCAGGTCAGCATGGTGGTCGATAATGCCTCTCCTAATGTCGGTGACAATGTCGTATTTACGTTGACGGTCCAAAATGCGGGAGATTCACCTGCGTCTGGGGTGATTGTTACGAACACCTTGCCCAATGGGCTCAGCTATGTCAGTGATAATGGTGGTGGTGATTATGACCCATCCACAGGAAATTGGGGTCTTGGGATCATGGGAGCCGGTGCCACAGCATCCTTGCAGATCGTCGCCGAGGTCAATCCTAAAGGTAATTATACAGCATCCGCATCAGTAAGTGCCAATCAGAACGACAATTTCCCTGGCAATAATACTTCCAATGTCACATTATCCCCGATTCCTGTAGCGGCTACTTCTATCACACAGACTGTATCCACCACTAGCCCTCAGATAGGTGAGGAGGTTACTTTCACGATAACAGTGGATAATGCAGGCCCCTCTACGGCTACAGGGCTTCTGATGGCGGGCAGCTTGGGAGATGGGTTGGAGTATGTGTCCAGTAATTCCAGTTCCGGAAGCTTTGATCCTGATGCAGCGACTTGGCAAATCAATGATCTGAGCGCTGGAAACCAAGCCACCCTTAATATAGTGGCGTTGGTATTGCAACCCATTTCGCAGAATACTTCCTATCAGCTAGAAGCAGCCATCACCAACCAAAATGAACTGGATCCTGATACGGATGACAATACCTCATCTGTCACCTTATCGCCTCTAGCCAGCCCTTCATGGGAGATTGATAAATCAGCTAGCGATGACAATTATGCGGTTCCGGGTGACCAAGTGGGATTTGAGATTCGCTTGGAGAATACAGGCAATGTGAATATCAGCAATGTACAGCTCTCCGATGAGCTCGTAGACGCTGCTCCCGTGCTGAGCAGTGGGGACAGTAATGGTGACGGCGTTTTAAATCCCAGTGAGACATGGATATATACGGCCACCTATACGGTTACCCAAGAGGATATTGATAATGGAAATATTACCAATGCCGTATCTGCCCAAGGGACGCCATTGGATGGAGACCTTACCGCTGCAACTGATGAAGCCACCGTAGCAGCCCAACAAAATCCCAATTGGGTGCTGACCAAAACCAGCGCCACTTCACCCAATGAATATGCCGATCCAGGTGATGTGGTGACTTTTGATTTTACATTGGAAAATACGGGGAATGTTTCCATCTCGGAGGTGGATCTCACCGATGCCCAAGTCAGCGAGGGGCCTTCCTACCTTGGTGGAGACCTGGATTCGGACCAAGTACTGGATGTGGGAGAAACGTGGACTTTTGCCGCCAGCTACACCGTGACACAAGAAGATATTGACAATGGCAGCTTCACCAATTCCGCCACGGCTTCAGGAACTCCCGCTGGAGGCGACCTTGATCCTGCCAGTGATAACGAAACCATCGATGCGGTACAAAACCCTTCTTGGACGTTGACGAAGTCAAGTACTTCTTCCCCTAACGAATTTACCAATCCTGGAGAGGAGTTGTCTTATCAGATCATCCTTGAAAACACAGGGAATGTTACTATCAGCAACGTGGATGTAAGTGATCCTTCTGCCAGTAATGGGCCGGATTTGATAGGGGGAGATGACAATGGTAACGGAGTACTCGATGTGGGAGAGACCTGGACATTGGAGGCTACGTACACCGTTACACAAGCAGACATCGATGCTGGTGAGTATACCAATACTGCGACTGCATCAGGGACACCCGCAGGAGGTGACCTGACGGATGTAAGTGATGATGAAACGGTCCCAGCAGTACAAAATCCCTCTTGGGCCATCGAAAAAAACGCCACCACTACCGGTGGGTATACCAATCCCGGGGATGTGGTCGATTATGAAATTACGGTAACCAATACGGGGAATGTGTCCATCGAAGAGGTAGCTGTACTTGATGGAAAAGCCTCCAATGGGCCTGTTTACGTCTCAGGAGATGGTGACAATGATCAGGCCTTGGATGTGGGTGAGGAATGGGTATTTAGTGCCAGCTATACGGTCACACAGGAAGATATCGACAACGGTAGCTTCACCAATACCGCTACAGCGACAGGGGATCCTGCAGGAGGGGATTTGGAAGATGTGTCAGATGACGAAACGGTCCCTGCTATCCAAGAGCCTGCTTGGACGATAGAAAAAAGCACTGAGGAGATCAATTATACCCAAGTAGGTCAAGTATTGAGTTATACCATCGAAGTGACCAATACGGGCAATGTTTCTATTTCGGGCATTAATGTGACAGATCCCCAGGCCACCAACGGCCCTACTTATATCTCGGGAGATAGTGGAGGGGATCAGGTCATGGCTCCAGGGGAAACCTGGCAGTTTTCGGCTACCCATGAGGTGACCCAAGATGACCTGAACAATGGCTCATTTACCAATACCGTGACGGCAGATGGAAATCCTGCTGGGGGAGAGCTGGACGATGTAAGTGATGAGGTGACTGTTCCTGCGGTAAAAGACCCCGCCATCCGTGTCCTTAAAGTCTCTGATAAAAGTGGCTATAGCCAAGTGGGAGAAGAAATCACCTATACGGTTTATGTTCAGAACAGTGGAAACGTATCGCTTTCTGATGTCACTGTTACTGATCCATTGACGGATTTTACCGATAATATTGATATCATCAATTCCGGGGAAATCATCGAGTTTACGACTACGTACACCGTTACCCAAGAAGATATTGACAATGGAAGCATAACGAACACCGCTTCTATCTCAGCCACCGACCCCGATGGCAATGAACTGCCCAGCGAGGACAGTGAAATCATCAATGCATCCCAAACTCCCAAAATTTCACTAAGCAAAAACACCGACCAAACAAGCTATGATGCGGTAGGAGAGGTAATTACCTATGAAATCGTAGTGGCCAACACGGGAAATATCACCATCGAAAACCCGGTAGTCGACGATCCACAAGCCACTACCGGACCCACGTACACCTCCGGGGATGATGATGGGGATGGAACGCTGGATGTAGGAGAATCATGGGTGTACACCGCCACCCATGAAGTGACCCAGGAAGATATCGATGCGGGAAGCTTTACCAATAACGTTACGGCCAATGGTGATCCAGCTGCAGGCACCCTAAAAGAAGAAACGGCCAATGAAACAGTGGATGCTGATCAACTGCCGGAATGGGGCATTACCAAGACCAACACCAACCCATCCAATTCCTACGCCCAGGTCGGTGATGAACTTACCTATGATATTGTAATCGAAAATACCGGAAATGTCTCTATCAATAATGTGAGTGTTTTTGACCCCAAAGCTACTTCCGGCCCCACTTATGTGTCAGGTGATGACACCAATCCGGAGGTCTTGGATGTGGGAGAATCGTGGACATATCAGGTCACTTATACTGTTACCCAAAATGATATTGACAATGGCGGCTACACCAATACAGCTTCTGCCAGTGGCAATAGCATAGGAGGTACATTGCCTGAGGTCTCTGATGATGAAACTGTTCCTGCTGAGGTTTTACCTAGCTGGGCGATCACCAAAACCGCCGCTCAGCCTACTTACCAGACGGTAGGCGAAAATGTAACCTTCACCATAGAGGTGGACAATACCGGGAACACTTCCATTCTTAATCCAGTAATAGACGATCCATTGGCCACTTCTGGGCCGACTTACCAATCTGGAGATACGGATGGTGACGGACAGATTGACCCGGATGAGACATGGACCTATCAAGTGACTTACCAGATCACCCAAGAAGATATCAATAATGGCAGCTTTACCAATACGGCCACTGCTTCAGGAGACCCTAGCAATGGCACCTTGGATGATGTCACAGACGAGGAGACCATCGATGCGGTGCAGATATCCGAATTGAGCATTGATAAATCGGTCGATCCATCCACTTATGACACTGCCGGTGAGCAAATCCAATTCACGATCGTGGTGACCAATACCGGTAATATGCCGCTCAATAATGTGGTGGCTACTGATCCTATGCTGGGCGTAAATGAGTCCATCGGCACCCTCCAACCAGGCGAAAGCAGGACCTTCACGGTGCCTTATATCGTGACGCAAGAGGATGTGGACAACGGTAGCATCACCAATACCGCCTCGACCAATGGACAGGACCTGGACGGAAACCCACTAGAGGACACAGACGATGCTACCGCCAATGCTGACCAAAATCCATCCGTTTCTATTGAAAAGTCACTTGGTGACCAAGGGTATACGGGTGTAGGGGATGAACTGAACTATACCCTCACGGTCACCAATACCGGAAATGTCACCTTGACCAATGTGGTGGTAACGGACCCTCTTACTGGCTTAAATCAGACCATCCCTGAGTTGGCTCCAGGGGAGACGGTGGAAATACCCGTGACCTATATTGTGACACAAGCGGATGTGAACAATGGCTCTGTGACCAACACCGCTGAGGTGACGGCTGATGACCCTACAGGACAGCAGGTCGATGACGATGAAGTGACCATTAATGGCGGAAAGACTGGCCAGGTAAATCTTATCAAAACTGTCGATGAAAGTGCCTTCTATCAGGCTGGTGATACTTTACATTATAATATTGCTCTGGTCAATACTGGTAATGTGGACATTACCGATGCCACGGTGACAGACCCCTTGACTGGATTTACTGAAGATATTCCGCTATTGGAGGCGGGAGATACACTTTTGTTTACGACAGAGCACATCGTCACCCAAGAAGAGGTAGATGCTGGTACAGTGGTCAATACAGTGGAATTTGATGGGCTGGATCCCGATGGCAATGAGGTAGTCGATACAGATGAGACCACTACCAATGGTGCCAAAAATCCAGAACTGACCGTGAATAAGTCCTCTGTACAGGATGAGTATACTGATGGAGAGGTGATTACTTATAACATCACGGTGACCAATACGGGCAATGTGACCTTGACCAATGTGGTCGTTACCGATCCGCTGACAGGTATGAATGAAACCATACCGACCTTGGCACCGGGGGAGACAGTAACCTTCACCGAACAATATACCGTCACAACAGCGGATGTGACAAATGGATCCATTACCAATACTGCCACTGCTGAAGGCCAAGATCCAGACGGTGATGATGTGACCGATGGTGATGACAATACCATACACCCATCTGGTGAAGATAGACCAGAGCTTAGGGTCATTAAAGAATTGGAGGAATTCGGGTATAGTGATGATGGTCAAGAGCTCCATTACACCGTGACTGTTATCAACTCGGGGAATGTCACCTTAACGGACATCACCGTTACCGATCCGCTCACAGGATTGAATACCACCATTGCCTCCTTGGATCCTGGTGAAAGTGAGGTGTATGAATTGACCTATACTGTTTCGCAAGAGGACGTAGACGATGCGGTGATTTCCAACACCGCCACAGCCGAAACCTCCACTCCAGAGGTGTTGGCAGATAGTGATACCAAGATCATTTATGGGACGCAGACTCCGGATATTGAACTCAGAAAAGGCGTCCGTGAAAAAGGATATAAATCGGTAGGAGATGTTTTGAACTATGCCATCCTTGTAAGGAATGAAGGTAACGTGACGCTCAGCAATGTAGAAGTGACGGATCCGACCATGGGGATTGACCAAACTTTTGCCACGCTGGCTCCCGACGAATTGCAGAGGATTGACTTCACTTATACGGTTGTTCAGGAAGATTTGGACAGGGGGTACGTAGAAAATATTGCCGATGTTACTTCTACGGCTCCTATGGGAGAAGTACTGATGGACCAGGATACCGTCAGGATCTCTGCTGCCCAAAATCCGCAGTTAAGCTTTGAGAAATCCGCAGCTGAAGCTTCCTATGCAGCTGTTGGTGATGAGATCAATTATACCATTACTGTTAGCAACACCGGCAATATTTCTTTCTTTGACTTAGTGGTTACGGATCCGTTGACAGGCTTGGATACCAATATTGGCACCCTTTCCCCTGGGGATGTGGAGCAGGTAACAGCCACCTATACGGTTACCCAGGAGGATTTGGATAATGGCAATGTGACCAATTCAGCCGCAGTGGATGGGGTCGATTATGATGATAATCCGGTCAATGAGACCAGTACCGTAGTGGTGCCTGCTGTACAAAACCCTCAATTTACCGTTACCAAAACACCAGATATCAGCGAATTTGATCAACCCGGACAATTGATCAATTATGAAATTACCGTCACCAATTCCGGCAATATAACCATCAGCAATGTAAATGCATCCGACCCTCAGGCGGCCAATGGTCCAGATTACCAGTCGGGTGATACCAATGATGATGGCATCATGGAAGTGGGCGAAACCTGGACTTATTCGGCAGATTATACGACCACACAAGAAGACGTGGACAATGGTGGCTTTACCAATACCGTTACCGCTTCCGGGACTCCTGCAGGAGGTAATCTCTCCAATGGAACGGCCTCTGCGACCGTTTCAGCTGTGCAGAATCCATCTTGGACAATTGTGAAAACCAGTACTACTTCACCTAATACCTACAGTAACCCCGGTGATCAGCTGACTTACGAAATTGCCGTGCAAAATACCGGTAATGTTTCTATCAGAAACATTACGATTTCTGATCCTGGAGCGGATAGTAGTCCCGTTTTGGAAGGAGGGGATACTGATGGAGACATGGAATTGGATGTGGATGAAACTTGGGTCTATGAAGTAGCCCATGCTGCGACACAGGCGGACTTGGACGCAGGAAGTTATAACAATACAGCCACTGCCTCAGGAAATCCCGCGGGTGGATCCTTGGCCGATATCAGTGATGATGAGACCGTTCCGGCCGCGTTAAACCCTGCTTGGACACTTACAAAAGTCAGTACGACACAGCCCAATTCCTTTAACAGTCAGGATGATTTGCTGATTTTTGAATTGCAGTTGGAAAATACCGGTAATGTCACCATTAGCGAAGTCCAGTTATTGGATGGACAGGTCAGCGAAGGGCCTACCTACAGAGGCGGAGATGTGGATCAGGACAATCAATTGGACGTTGGTGAGACGTGGAATTATTCTGCCAATTACAGAACGGTGCAGGCAGATGTGGACAATGGGGAGTTTGTCAATACCGCTACAGCCTCGGGAACAGTAGCCGCCGGAAGCTTAGAAGATGCCACAGGAGAAGCGATCGTCCCAGCCATCACCAATCCTCAACTGACCATTACAAAATCCGTAGAGGAAACAGGATTTACCGCTCCTGGCGAAGTACTTAATTATACCATTACGGTGACCAATACGGGTAACCAGACCATTGCCGAAGTAGAAGTCCTCGACCCATTGACAGGCTTGACAGAGACCATTCCTTCCTTGGCGCCAGGAGAGGTGTATACTTATAATGAGACCTATACCGTTACCCAAAATGACCTGGATGTCGGGTCTATAGAAAATACGGCCTCTGCCACGGGACTGGATCCTGACGGCAATACGGTTACCAGTGAGGATATCGAAGTGATCAATGGCTCCCAATCACCTGCACTAGACCTGATCAAAGGTGTTTCAGAAAATGGATACATTAACGCAGGAGAGGTGGTCCATTATACCTTGGTCACCCAAAACACCGGCAACGTCACCTTGTTCGATCTCACCATCGTAGATACCTTGATCAACCAAACCATTGAAATTGACCAATTGGATCCTGGGGAAAGGCAGCGCTTTGACGAACCATATACGATCACACAGGAAGATGTGGATAGAGGGGAGATCGCCAATACGGCCACGATAACCGGTACCGATATCAATGGCAATGAATTGACGGATTCAGATTCAGAACTGCTTATAGGGACGCAATTGCCAAGCATGTCAGCTTCCAAGGCCAGCTCCACCAATAACTATGACGCAGTGGGTGACACCATTCGCTATACGTTTACGCTGACCAATACCGGCAATGTCACCCTCTCGGATGTGTTGGTCGATGACCCTAATGCAGAAATTACCAGTACCAATCCCGTAGCCTCCATTGCACCAGATGAAAATGTGGTACTCAATGGCATTCACATAGTGACACAAGAGGATCTCGATGCAGGGAAATACACCAACCAAGCTACGGCAATAGGTGACGATACAAATGGAAATCCCATCAGTGCAACGACGAACAGGGTGACCGTACCGGCCATCCAAAACCCACAATTGACGGTTACCAAATCAACCACAACGGGCGAGTACGATGAGGTAGGAGACGTGATCGACTATGCCATCACGGTGGAGAACACAGGAAATGTGACCATCTCCAATATCAATGTGACTGATCCCAAGGCTGACTTCCTCGGCAGCACTAATATCGCCCAATTGGCACCAGGGGAATCCATCACACTGGATGCCCAACACGTAGTGGTACAGGCGGATTTGGATGCTGGGGAATACGTCAATATCAGTAAGGCGACCGGTAAGGATCCAAACAACAAAAATGTCACCGACAACTCCAATGAGGTAGTCGTTCCCGCTATCCAGAATCCCGCAATGGAAGTGGTCAAGTCTTCCTCCAAGACTACCTATAGCACAGTAGGGGAATCGATACCGTATACCATTGTGGTGACGAATACCGGTAATGTGACCATGCATGATATAGAAGTGACGGATCCAAAAGCCGAAATTATTTCTGGTAGTCCAATAGCAAGCTTGGCCCCAGGTGCATCGGCAGAGATCAGTGCCGAACACGTGGTGGTGCAGGCAGATATAGACCAAGGTAGCTATACCAATCAGGCCACGGCTACCGGCAAAGACCCCTTGGACAATTCCCAATCAGTAGTCTCGAATGAGGTGACCTTGACAGCTATTCAGACTGCTTCCTTCGAAATTACAAAAGCTACTACCACACCGGTTTATGAAGCCGTTGGCGATGTGGTTCTTTATGAACTGGAAGTGGTAAACACCGGAAATGTCACCTTGCACAATATTGTGGTGACAGATCCAAAAGCCGAAATTACCAACGGTAGCCCTATCACCACACTCTCTCCTGGAAAAACAGCCCGTGTCACTGCCGAACATAGCATTACCCAAGCAGACCTGGATGCAGGTAGCTATACCAACCAAGCGACCGCTTCGGGATTGGATGTCAATGACCAGCGGATCACCAATACGTCCAATGAGGTGACCGTTACGGCCATCCAGTCTCCAGAAATAACGGTCACCAAAACGGCCTCACCACTAAATTATGAAGCAGTTGGAGAAGAAATCGCCTATACGATAGTGGTGACCAATACCGGTAATGTGACACTTTCAGCGGTCACTGTAGAGGATCCCTTGACGGGGCTGGATGAGTCGATCACTACTTTGGCACCAGGAGAGCGCGAGACTTATGAGTTTACGATTACCATAGACCAAGCGGACTTGGATCAGGGAGAAATCACCAATACGGCATCTACCACTGCCTCGGATCCAAACGGTCAGGAAGTAAGTGACAGTGACGACGCAATTGTCTCTGCCATCCAAAACCCAGCGATTGAGCTCACCAAGGAAGGGGATAGGTCCTCCGTGTTTGAGGTGGGCGAGCGCATCAACTACACCTTCACGGTAACCAATAGCGGTAACCTGACACTCTCTGATGTGGTGGTGAATGATCCGCTGACGGGCTTGAGTGAGACAATCGAGGTATTAGATCCAGGAGAAACGCTGACGTTTAACGACAGCCATGTGGTCACCCAAACGGACATGGATAATGGCCGAATCCCCAATACCGCTACAGCTAGCGGTACCGCTGCCAACGGAACGCTGGTCAATGATTCGGATGACTTTTTGGTGACGGCCGATCAGATCAAAGCAATCGAGGTGACCAAAGAAGGAGACCGCTTCACCTATGATGAGGTCGGTCAGGTGATCCAATATGAGTTGGCTGTCACCAATACCGGAAACGTGACACTGAGCAATGTCACCTTTACCGATCTACAACTTGATTTTGAACAAAACCTGGGTGAATTAGCACCGGGGCAGACCAAGACTTACACGGCCTTGGAATATGAGCTTACCCAAGCTGACCTGGACAATGGCAGCTTCCTAAACACCACCACGGCCACTGGCGAGGCCCCAGATGGAGAAACGCTCAGTGATGAGGATTCCTTTGAGGCGGATGCGTTGCAAGCTGGTGCCATTGGAATAGAAAAATTCGGCACACCGAGGTACTTTACCAAGGCCGGTGATCAAATCACCTATACCGTTAATGTGATCAACCAAGGTAACGTCACCTTGACCAATGTAACGGTCATCGATCCTATAACAGGACTTAATGAAACGATTCCGAGTTTGGCACCTGGGGAGTATGAAACCTTCAATACTTTATATGTGGTTTCCCAAGCGGATGTTGATAACACCACCTTACTGAATAGAGCTACAGCGACAGGTCAAATGCCCGATGGAGAAGAGGTAAGTGACTTTGATGAATTCCGCGTTTATTCCTACAGTGTCCCCGCCATAGAAATTACCAAAGAGCCAAACGTAAACACTTTTGCAGAAGCAGGCGATGTCATCGAATATACCTTGAGTGTAGAGAATGTAGGTAACCAAACACTAACTGATGTAGTGGTGTCCGATCCATTGACGGGCTTCAGCCAGACCATAGCGACTATGGCTCCTGGCCAAGTTGAAACGTTCAGCACCACTTACACCACCACCCAAGAAGACGTGGACAGACGTGAGCTGGCCAATACGGCGACGGCGACAGGAACTGCTCCTGATGGGGACATGGTGACTGATGAAGACCGTGCGGTCGTTGTTCCTTTATGGTCTGCCAGCTTGGATCTTCAGAAAACTGCGGATCCGCTATTGATCAGTCAAGCTGGGGAGGAAATCACCTACACATTTGTCCTTACCAATACCGGCAATATTACCCTCACGGAAGTCAGGATCTCGGATTCCTTGATCGGGGCGGAGCAATTGGTAGGCACCATGGAGCCAGGCGCTTCACAGACTTACACGGTTACCTATCAAGCCACCCAAGCCCAAATCGATTATGGTAGAATAACCAACGTGGCCACTGCCACAGCGGTGGCTCCAAACGGCCAAAGTGGAACGGTAGAGGACCGGGCTATAGTCTTGGTAAGGCGATCGGGTGAAATCCAAGTCACGAAGACTGCTGATATAGGTACTGTCAATGCGGCTGGGGAAGAGATCAATTATGAAATTGTGGTGACCAATATCGGAAATGTAACCCTCACAGATGTGGTCGTAACAGACCCGCTTACGGGGCTTACTGAAACGATTCCAAGCATGGATCCTGCACAAAGTGAACAGTTCTCCACCACCTATACGGTCACCCAAGAGGACATGGATGCAGGCGAAATAGCCAATACGGCCATTGCCAACGGAACTACACCTGCCAATCAAAATGTAAGTGATGCGGATGAGGAAAACGTACTCGCAAAACGATCAGGAGAGATTACTGTAGAGAAACTCCCTCAGCTTCCATCCTTTGCTTCGGTAGGGACTACCATTCCGTATGAAATAACCGTAAGCAATAACGGGAATGTTACCCTTACCGATGTCATTGTAACGGATCCCCTTACGGGGCTGAACCAGTCGGTGGGCACGATGGAACCTGGCGCTAGCCTGACCTACAATACAGCATACCTAAGTACCCAAGCGGACTTGGACAATGGTGTGGTGACCAATGTGGCCACTGCCGAGGGGAGAACACCCAATAGTTATCTTTTGATCGATAGGGATACCGCAAATGTCCCTGCAGAGCAAACTCCAAGTCTTGAGCTTGTGAAAACAGCCGATGTGGATGAATATTCCTCAGTGGGTGAAGTGATAAACTACACCCTGACGGTGACCAATACAGGAAATGTTTCCTTGACCAATGGAAGTTTGACAGACCCATTGACGGGCATCAACCTCAATGGAGGGGAGTTGGCTCCAGGGGAGACCAAGGTCTTTACTGCTTCTTACACAGTCACCCAAGAAGACCTTAACAGAGGTAGTATCACCAATATTGCCACTGTCAGGGGCAATACTCCGTCAGGAGACCGTGTGGAAGATGAGGATACATTGGTGATCAATGGCATACAAAACGCAGCCATTGACCTGACCAAAGGAAGCAGTATCGGTAATTTTGATCAGGCAGGTGATGTCATCAGGTATTTCCTTACAGCGGTCAATACTGGTAATGTGACGCTCAATGAGGTGACGGTAACCGATCCTTTGACAGGCTTGGACGAGGTGATAGGGTCACTGGAACCGGAAGAGCGAAAAACCCTCGTCACACGATATACTGTGACACAGGCTGATATGGATGCAGGGCAAGTGGTGAACGATGCAGTGGTCATCGGGACTGCGCCCAATGACCAAACAGTTACGGATAGTGCATCGGTAGTCGTCACTGGCATTCAGACAGCTGATATTTCACTTATAAAAACCAGTGATGTAAACGAATATGACCAAGTAAATGATGTAATCAATTATTCCCTTGAGGTACACAATACCGGGAACGTTACATTGGCCCCTGTCCAAGTTACGGATCCGTTGAGCGGTACAGACCAAGAGATCGGAGAGCTATCACCAGGGGAAACGGTCACGGTAGATGCATCTTATACTATTGTACAGGGAGATTTGGATGCCGGATCGGTGATCAATAATGCAGCTGTAAGTGGACTTTCTCCCGCAGGAGATGAAGTGTCAGACGAAGATAGCGTTGAGGTGCTTGCCGTCCGCAACCCCGCAATTCAGTTGGATAAAACCGCCAATGTCACAAGCTTTGGTGAAGTAGGACAGATCATCACCTACACATTGGTGGCGACCAATATAGGTAATGTGACGTTGGAAGAAGTCGTCATTAGCGATCCCCATAACAGCTTTACAGATACCGTGGGTATCTTGGCTCCTGGCCAGCAAGTGGAGGTCACCAGTACCTACATGGCCACACAAGTAGATATGGATCATGGTAATATTACCAACCATGCAGTTGTGACCGGAGTGGGTCCTTCAGCTACACAAGTAAGTGATGAAGCCACCGTGGTAATTCCTGCAGATCAGTTAATAGAGCTTTCCCTGAATAAAACAGCAAATCCGAAGACTTATGCTGCGGAAGGGCAAGAAATCACTTATACCTTGTCCGTTACCAATGAAGGAAATGTCACTCTCCATAATGTCCTAACGGATGATCCACTAAGTGGCTTTAGTCAAGTTACGCCACAATTGGCACCGGACTCTACAGTTACCTTCACAGTGCCCTACACGATCACCCAAAATGATCTTGATGTAGGTACTGTGGTCAACGAAGCCACCGCCCAAGGCAATGCTCCTGATGGCACGCAAGCAGCTGACACAGACATGGCCACGATCATTGCGAAGCAGGCTCCTGGTATCGAGGTAGTAAAAACGGCCTCCCCAAAAACCTATAGTAGCCCAGGGGAAGTAATTACCTATACCATCGGAGTGACCAATATCGGAAATGTCACCTTACAGGAGGTCAATGTCGATGATCCGCTCACAGGTTTGGATAGTTTTGTGGTTACATTGGCACCTGGTGAAAGTCGCACGTATACTACCAGCTATACGGTGTCACAGGCAGATATAGATGGAGGAATTGTAGAAAATACGGCCATGGCAGATGGGAAATCACCTAGTGGCGAAAGGGTGTTTGACGAAGATACTGAAGAGGTGGATGCCTTGAGGGCCGGAGCCATTACTATTGATAAGACGGCTGATCCCAAGATTTTTGATGCCGCAGGAGATGTGGTGACCTACACCATCACCGTAAGCAATGCCGGAAACCTTACCTTGACCGATGTGGACATAGTAGATGATAAGGTAGGGTTTAACGAGAGCATCCCCGGTCTTTCCCCTGGCCAATCCGAAAGCTACACACTCGATTATACCCTTACCCAAACAGATATTGATGGGGTGATTGTGGTCAATACCGCTACAGCATCAGGACTGACACTGGATGGGCAGGAAGTGGAAGACGTGGATAAGGCCACCATCGTGGCCCGCGGGGAAGGAGCCATAGAGCTGAACAAGTCCGCCTCCGTAAAAATTTACTACGCTCCAGGAGAAGTGATTACCTACACCTTGACAGTGGAGAATATCGGGACCGTCACTCTTACTGACGTGACGGTCAATGATCCGCTAACTGGTTTTGACCAGACTATTGGTGGGTTAGCTCCCGGTGAGGTGCAGACTTTCACGGCCGATTATACCGTTACCCAACAGGATATTGACAATGGAAGAATCATAAATGTCGCTACTGCGGAAGGATATACACCGACCGATCAATTGGTGCAAAGCGACGACCGGGCCTTGACCGAATCGGTGAGAACCGTGGATTCTGGAAAAATAAGTGTAAGTAAAACCGCAGCTACCCAAACCTTTGATGAAGCAGGTGATGTGATCAATTACCAAGTGGTGGTGACCAATGCAGGCATCGTGACCCTTACCGATATTCATGTGACGGATCCATTGACGGGCATGGACGAAACAGTACCGACCATGGCTCCAGGAGATACCATCACCTATACCACTAGCTATTCCATTTTACAAGAAGACCTGGACAGCGGTGAAGTGACCAACTTGGTCTACGCCGAGGGCACCACACCAATAGGAAGAGTGGTAGAAGACACCGATGATGCACGCGTGAGGGGATTACAAGCCTCAGCCATTCTCTTGGAAAAAACAGCTGATCCTATGGTGTATTATGAGGTGGGGGATGAAATCACCTATACGTTGGTTGCCTATAATATTGGAAATACCACCCTTTCGGATGCTGAGGTGAGTGATCCGTTGACGGGCTTTGTGAGTACTGGTGAGGTCATTGCTCCGGGGGACTCGGTGCTTTATACGACCACTTATGCCATCACCCAAGAAGATATCGATGGAGGAAGGGTGATCAATACGGCTACTGTGACGGCCGTTGATCCTGGACAGGTGGAGATTACCAGCGAGGATGAAGCTAGGGTAACTGCGCTGCGATTGGGAAGGATGAGTATAGAAAAAACCAGCACGACCACCAGCTATGATGAAGTAGGGGATGTGATTGACTATACAGTGACAGTGACCAATATTGGAAATGCTACGCTTAGTAATGTGACCATCAAAGATCCTCTTACTGGAATGGATGAGCAGGTACCTCAGTTGATCCCGGGGCAAGAAGTAATATTTACTACTGAATATACGGTCAGCCAAGCTGATCTTGACCATGGAGAGGTCCACAACACAGCCACGGCCAAAGGATATACGCCGATAGGTAGGCAAATAGAAATCAGGGACGACGTTTTGGTTCCAGCACTGGAAAATCCCGCTATAGCGCTCACCAAGACTCCTGATGTAGTAGAATATAGCGCCGTGGGAGACCTGATAAACTACACCTTGGAGGTGGTCAATACCGGAAATGTGACCTTGTCAAGTGTTGCGGTGACCGATCCGTTGACTGGGCTAGACCATAATGTGGGGACATTGAGTCCTGGTCAACGCGCTGCTGTCCAAAGTACCTACAGGATTTTGCAGGCGGATATGGACAAAGGCTCTGTGTTCAATACCGGCCATACCAGTGGGGTATCGCCAAGTGGAAATACCATAAGAGAGACGGCAAATGCTGAGGTATTTGCGGTACAAGAACCGGCTATAAGCTTAGTGAAAGAAGCCAATAAAGATACTGTGAGCCAAGTGGGCGAACGGGTGGTTTATTCCCTTACCGTGACCAATACCGGTAATGTATCCTTGTATGACCTAGCGCTGATAGACTCTATGACCCGCTTTAGGGAAACAGGTGCGGTAATGGCGCCGGGAGTGACGGTGACGCTACAGGCCTCCTATGAAGTTACCCAGGCTGACCTTGATGCTGGAAGTATTCAGAATGTAGCCTTTGTGGAAGGGCTTGATCCAAACCAAACGCCTGTGACCGATCAGGATACGGCTATGGTAAATGTGTTCCAGATCCCTTCTATTTCGCTCGAAAAGTCTGCCGATAGGGATACCGTCTATGAAGCAGGCGAAAATATCCTTTACTCCCTTACTGTAATCAATACCGGTAACGTGACCTTGGAAGAAGTGTCCATAACCGACCCTCTGACAGGAATGGATGATGTGATCGGTGTTCTCCAGCCAGGAGAAAGCACTACCCTGGAAAGTAACTATGCCAGTACACAGGCAGATATGGATGCCGGACAGATCAATAATACGGCTGTAACCCAAGGGACATCCCCTGGTCAAGTGATAGTAGAAGATGAAGATTCCTTCCAGATAGTAGCCGCACAAACAGCCAATCTATCACTTACTAAAACAGCCAGTCCGACCACGTATAGTGAGGTGGGAGAAGTAATAACCTATCAGCTGATTACTACCAATAAAGGAGCGGTAAGCCTTGCTCAAGTAACGGTGCAGGATCCCCATACAGGCCTAATGGAAGAAATTGGTGGTTTGGCTCCGGGAGATACAAGCTCCCTGACGACGACCTATACCATAACCCAAGAGGACCTGAATAATGGCAGTGTGACCAATATCGCCACTGCAAGTGGTCTGCCTCCAAGTGGTGTAGCTATCGAAGTGCAGGATTCGGCCAAAGTCAGTGCCCTACAACATCCACAGATTAACATAGAGAAATCCGCTGACAAACCAATCGTGTACGAAGATGGCGAAGTGATCACCTATACTTTAGTCGTGAGCAATACGGGAAATGTGGATTTAACAGAGGTGTCCGTGGAGGATCCGTTGACGGGATTGGACGAAACCATTCCGGGGCTTGCGCCAGGAGATACCATTAGCTTTACGGAAGCATATACGGTGACTGTTGTTGACCTGGCCCGTGCCCTTCCGATAATTAACACTGCCACGGCAACAGGGCAGGGGATCAATGGTGAAGAGGTGGAAGATACAGACCAGGCGACAGTTCAGGTCGGTTGTGAAGATAATACGCTCCTAACTGGTCGTGTCTTTGACCAGGGCAGTGATTTGCCGTTGAGCAATGTCCCAGTGATTTTGGTACCTGAAAACAATGAACTTGGAGAAGGATTGATGGTGCTGACAGACGATGATGGCCAATACGTTTTTGAAGGAGTGGGAGTAGGTCGGTATACGTTGCAGGTCTTCGATAGGAATTTGAACAAAACCCAAGAACTCTACCCGGTGAATGGCAACTCCAAGGTCATCACTGTTCAGAACTGCGGCTATCTGACGTTTGATTTCCCTTATGCACCTTCAGGAATCCCTGTGATCAATGGCTACGTTTGGTATGACCTGAACAGTGATGAGGTCCAAAACGAATGGTTTGACGCTAATGGGGATGGACAAGTTACCCAAAACTCATTGACACCGAGAGCAATCGTCGATATCAGCTCTTGGGAGTGGTTCGACTTCAATGGTGACGGAAGCTATGAAGGTCCTGAAAACGAAGGTGAACTTAATAAGGCCGGCTTTGGTAATCCTCAAGGAGCCAATATCGAAATAGAAGGACCGAATGGTTATTTCCGTAAGGCGACCATAAATGCCTACGGTTTCTGGCAGCATGCTCTTGAGAACGCTGATCCTTACGGCGAATACACCATTACATTGGTTCCTGACAGTACTTTTGCTCGAAACGGCATAGGGCTGGCCGCCACAGGACTGGTGTCAATGCTGCCAAATAGCGGGGCGAGGCTTTCTGCGATTCAGGAAAACTTGATCTGTGAGTTTACTACTGAGCAAGTACTGGCCAAGATGGTCACACCTGGAGACGTTCCGGATTTTGACTATGGTTTGAGCTGTAGATTGGAGGAAGAGGAGATCATTGCCAATGATGATGATTTCGGAGAATTCGTCCTTAGCTATGATGCGGTCATGGGCAATGTACTGGACAATGACTTATTCAATGGTGAGTCTGCTAGGCCGGAAGATGTCACGATAGTGGTCACTGATAATGATGGGCTTTTGGGGCTCAATGTGGCAGATAACGGAAACCTCACTGTGGTGCCGGGAGTCAATGAACCAAGGAACTATGAATTGGCCTACGATCTATTGGAAACTGGTGATGAGGAGAATTTCGATGCTGCCATTATTACTATCACGTTGGTGAATGATGAAGTGGACCTGGCCATCACCAAAACGTCTTTTGATGCAGCCATATATGAAGGTGATGAGTTTGAATATGAACTAGTGGTGACCAATAACCATGATACGGACGCTACCAATGTCATCATCAGTGATGTGCTGCCGGATGAGTTGACCTATTTGGGGTCTGATATAAGCACCAGCAGTGATGATATCGTAGTCAATACCAATGTAAATGGCCAGCAGATGGCCTGGGCAATGCCGTCACTTCCTGTGGGTGGTGTGGTGACCATTACCATACAAGTGGAAGCGGGCAGTCCAGCGATGATCACCAATACGGCTGAAGTAGAGGCGTTTGAAGACGATGTTAACCCGGATGATAATACCGCCACGGACATCAATGAGATCAATCCATTCAGGATACCAAATGTGATCACACCAAACAATGACGGTGACAATGACACCTTTGAGGTACTGGGACTGGGCAAGTTTGACACCAATAGGATCACGATTTTCAATAGGTACGGTGACCATGTGCTGGAGCAGGAAGATTACCAAAATGATTGGGATGCTCCGGGACAAGCGGCGGGTACTTATTATTACATTCTCTTGTGCTATGATGAGGATGGTACCGAACATGAGTTTAAAGGTTGGATACAGGTAATTAAAGACTAGACGATGAAAAAGCTGTTACAAATAATCACGTTTGCTTTTGGACTGGGAATGATGACAATCATTTCAGGTTATGCCCAACAATTACCACAATTCAGCCAGTACATGTTCAATGGCCTACATATCAACCCAGGATATGCAGGCTATAAAGGTGAATCTTATATCCAGTCCACCTACAGGAGTCAGTGGGTCAACTTCCCAGGGGCTCCCAAAACCTTTACCGTTACGGGTGATTTCAGTGCCAATGAAGGTACGATGGGGTTTGGCTTTTCGGTGTTGAGTGATCGACTAGGCCCCGTCACGACCAATGGGGTTTTACTGACCTATGCTTATCGGATACAGACGGGCATGCGGTCATTTTTGGGCTTGGGAGTAAGTGCCGGGGTATCAGAATACGCCATTGATGGCTCCATGCTGGATCCCAATGATCACCCAGATACTGAGCTACCAGTGGGAAGGGTGAACTTATTTACACCTAATATGAACGCTGGGATTTTCTTTAACACCCCTCGGTTTTATGCTGGACTGAGCATGTATAATTTAGTGGGTAAAAAGTCCCTCGAGAGGGAGGATATTGCCTTGGCCTACCATGACTTTCACTACTATCTGACGGCAGGAGCGATCCTTCCGATCTCCGAAAATGTCCAGATAAAACCCTCGTTTTTGATCAAAGAAGTAAAAGGTGCCCCCACGAGTTATGACCTGAATGCCATGTTCTTGTTTTTTGAAAGGGTATGGCTGGGCGGCTCCTACCGCTCCAATATGAAATTGGGCAAAGATAATTTGCCTGAAAACCTAAGCAACAGGAATTCCCTCGCCATGATCATTGAGTTTTTTGCGACCAATAATTTACGCATTGGCTATGCTTATGATCATAATCTTAATGTGCTGGACAGCTATCGCAATAACTCACACGAAATTTCGATAGGGTATTATATTTCTCCTAAAACCACCAGAATGCGCAACCAGCGTTGGTTTTAACCCAGCTTCTAAGACACCGAAACAGAGTAACATAAAACAGCTAACTTATCAGACAACCCCATTAGGCACATAGGAGGGCACGATAGTGGAAAATCCATAATCAATTTACCCAGTACTTTTAGATGGGATCGTTACACAAGCTGATGGAATTTTGCCAGAGCCTTATAAACGAGTTTTATTTTAAATAAAATGGATTTAGTAATTCCTTATTTATTTTGGTAAATAATTGATGGTTAATGGATTATTTTGTTTGATCTCTGGTGATTATTGATTAAATTTTACTAGAACACGGTCTAGGGACTTTTCCAACTATTTTTCCAATGCATCTTTCAATGAACGGTTACTATGAAACGATTTGTGGGACTTTTGGTCGTTGCCATGGTGTTGGTGTTGGTTCTGGTATTTATTACCAATCCTGAATTGATATCAACTATCTGGCTTTACCTGGTAGGCTTTATCGGGTACATTGTGGCATTGGGCGAAAAGGGCTTTCGATCGGTCAAAAAGGCCTTTATAAAGGACGAACCACCAAAGAAACCAAGTAGCGCAGTCTTGCCGCAGCTGAAAAAGACGCCAGACTCAGCCGAAGTGGACAAGTTGGAGCAAAAGATTCACCAATTGGAAGGGCAGCTGGGGGCCGCACAGCAGGAAGGGAAGCCATTGGCCGCTGGGACGGTGACGGTTTTGCGTTATATGGATGATGGTGAGACGACGTTGGGATTGCTGTTTCTTCGCAATAAATTTTTTGCCTACACCTTGGAGGATACTTTCAGGGTGGAAAAAGTGAAGCATGAGACACGGATACCGGCAGGTAAATACCAGTTGGATTTTAATAGGCAGGTTACGCCCATGACGGAGAGGTACCGCCATCGTATGCCATGGTTTGATTTCCATTTGGAGATCAAGGACGTTCCTGATTTCAGTCAGATTTGTATCCACATAGGCAATACCCATTCCGACACCAGCGGATGTGTTCTGATTGCCGATGGGGTCAGTGCAGGTCTTCCCAGGTCGATAGTCCAATCGACCTTGACCTATGAGAAATTTTATAAAATTATCCACGGCTTATTGCAGACCAATGAGCAGGTAACCATCCAGGTTCACGACGAAGACTGGATCAAGAAAAGTAAAATTGCCACCATATGATACAGTTTATTTCCAAACATCGCCTTCCCATCATTCAGGTCATCACCATCATCGTGATGATCCTGCTCTTGGGGATATTTGTAGCGCCTATTTTTAAGGGCTATATGTTTTTAGCTGTAGGGATCATCATCGTCATTGGTATGGGGATGATCTATGGCGTCATTGCACGGTATTTTAGGACCCCCGATGAAAAACGAAAGATCTATCGGAATAAGTACCATGATGTGTTTTTTAAAGGAACGGTGATTTTTGCCATTTTGCTGGCCGTGTTGGGGATTATGTATGGCTTTATTTCCTATGTAGAAGGGGGAAACCCCTATCGGATTGTAGGATTGCTGATGACAGTGATATGGGTAGCGGTATTTATGATCTATTTTGTTTGGTCGGTTTATTTTTACAATATCAATTATGGCTTAACAGACGAGGAGTGGGAAAAGATAGCCAAGGCCAAAGAGATGAGTGTTTATGGAGTGGAGCAAGTGGATTCGGAAATTGCAGAACCGTTATACAATCCCTACAGAAGCCAGACCTTTGGACTTCCTCCCGGCACGGTGAGGGGAATGATTGCATTTACGTTGTTGATTGGTGGGATGTCCCTGCTGATCAGTAGCTATGGTATGGACTATATCACCAATGCAGAAATGGCGCTAAGGGCAAAACAATTTGAATTTTTTGAGACGGCCTTCTTGATGATGATCGCTTTTTATTTTGGGGACAGGTCATTAAAATACTTACGGGATCGCTGGGCCATTTCCTCAGACAAAAGCAAAGAACCGCCTTCAGCTCCGACGGACAGTAGCCCGAGCACTTCCCCGCAAACTTCTTCCACTGCCCATTTTGATTTTCCTGTTTCTGATCCGGTAGGGATGGATGATCAGGCATTTCGAGAGGAGGATTTGATATTCAAAGAAATCAACCAGCCAGAAAGTGCTTCCAAGCCATTGACAGGCCTGAAGAAAGCCTTGCTCAAGGGACCCGAAATGATGGAGTCCATGGGGTCGGCCTATGTCCAGATCAGGGACAATACCACACAGAAAGTCTTGGCTGACGAAGAAATCAAGGAGGCTTTGGAAAAGCTATGGAATGAAAAGGAGATCAAATTGTCCTTTCCGGTGATCAAGGCAGTAGTGGCGGTAGAGTCCTCGGGCAGGGGACACCTACCGGATGGAAAGGCCAAAATACTCTTTGAAGGCCATAAGTTCTGGTATTGGCTCAGCAAAGTGGGCAAGACCCAAGCCGAGCTAGAGGAGCTCCAAAAGCAGTATCCCGATATCGTATACCCATCATGGTCCAGGGAGCATTATCTCTTGGGAGCCGAGGAGTATAAACGCTTGGAGAAAGCCAAGGAAATATGCAAGGGGATCAATGATAAAGCTGCGGTATATTCAGCTAGTTGGGGGTTGTTCCAGATCTTGGGCGAAAACCTGGACCATTATATCAAAGGAAGGAATTACAAGGATTGGAAGGATTTTGAGCAGAAGCAACATGAAGCTGAAAGTTATCATTTTTTGGACTTTTTGGCATTTATACAGACCAAAAAACTCAATGGGAAGCCATTGGTAAGCTTTATTTCAGAGGAGAATAACGGGAATTATGATTGGGCTTCCTTTGCCTATGGCTATAACGGCCGTGGTTATAAAATGAACAACTATGACAAAAAGCTGGCTGCTGCCTACCACCGATTTAAGTCACAAGGAATATGAAATGCTGTGCCACATATTGGTCTTGGCTGTTAGTGATGGTGTTTTTGTCCGGCTGCAAGAAAGACGATCGAGCCATGGTGGTGGGCAAGATCCAGCAGGCGAGTGACCTGGCCACCACGGAGTTTTTGATCGATAAGGTAGTCTTCGGTACCAAGACGAAAAAGCTCCTGTTTTTGGATATTAGCCAAGCCCGTTTTTTGGCCTATTCCAAAGCCAGCGTAAAGACTGGGGTGGACCTCAGCAGTCTCAGTGCTGAAGATGTCACGATCAAAGGAGAGATGATTTCGCTTAAGCTCCCTCCGATAGAAGTGGTTAATTTTTCCTATCCACCTGCTTCGTTTCGGGAGGACAGTCTTATCTCTGACACCAAGGCTTTCCTGAATACCATAAGGGTAAGAGATCAGGAGGAGTTTTTTAGGCTTGCAGAGCTGGATATACGCTCCAATTTGCAATACATGGGGATCGTCAAAACCTCTCAGCAGCACACCCGAAAAATGTTTGAAACCTTGCTGAAATCCCTGGGGTACCGAGAGATCTACATTGCTTTTAAAAGTGATGACCTACTGATCCCTCAAGTGAACCTGTTGGAAGAGCCTGACCAATTAGTCAACCCATGATAAGCTTATTGGTCAAATATTGGCGATTAATTATTGATATCCTGCTGGTATTCGCCTTGGTGATCCTGTTGTTTTGGTGGAATCCCATGGGGATTTTTGGAGGAGGACTACGGCTCGAAGATACCTCTAATCTGGTCACCGAGGTCAATGAAATCCAAGAACTGGTCACTGCCGAGTACTATGGAGAGGTCATCTCCTCTATAGAAGAAGCCCGTCTCAATCCCCTGGAAGAAGAGGAAATCAAAAACCAAGTAGCGCTGCTTTATGGAGACCTCTTAGTGGCCCTCCAAAATCTAAGGGATTTTCAGGATATTCCTGTGGACCAAAGAGTAGACGAGTACAGGGAAGGGGAGAAGACCAGCAGTTGGAGGAGGAAAGTAAAACATGATGTGGACAGCCGAAATATCCTGGACAAATTGGAGTATCTCGAAAGCTTGGAGGAATTGACCATTGATCCTTATTATTCCAGTCTGGTGGGGTTTTTATGGCGTCATTTGGACGGTAAAAATTTGGATGATCTTCCTAGTGACCGGGATATTGGTGCTACGTTATTGGTGCTCTACCGTAACCCTGCCTTGCACTCCGTGCTGGAGAAAAACTGGGGTAAGTTTATGGAAGATTTTTATTACCAATTTCAGGAATCCTTGAGCAGGAGGGAATCCCGTAAAAAACTGACGATGATCGGTAGGGGTTGGGTGAAGGCTGGTTTTGATTTCAGTGAGCTGGGGCCCGAATCCATCGTCTATTATAAGGAAAGCGGTATTGTTCATCTGATCGGTATAGCGCCAAAAATACTGAATGCGGATATCAATCCATGGTTTGTTCCAGAAAAGGGCATTCCGGGCTTTCAGATTTTGGACGATCGTGGTCCTGTAGATTTTCATGATGCCAAAAGGGTAAAACAATATTGTATCGAAAAACTGACCGTTCAGGCCTATCAGGCACGTATTTTGGAGAATGCCCACCAGCAAGGCCAAGAAACGTTAAAGGCTTTTTTCAGCTTAGTGACTGGAAATAAAATCGAGCAGGTCATATTTCACAGTAGCCCATTTACCTCTTTTGCGAGGGAAGTGGGGCGGGATGAACTGATTACCTATGCGGAGGCGTTTATGTTGGATTCTTTATTGGAGCTAGAGGTCCGTAAAATCGACTCGTTGAGCAGCACTGTCCACAATCGGTCTGTCAATGGGGGCTTTGCGGACGAGAATAGGAAGGTGGTAAAGCAGCTGTTAAAGGACTTGGGGAGATATCCATATCAAGAGGGTAGTTATCCATTTGGTTTTTTCTCCAAGCTGACAACAGACATTGCGGCAGATAGCCTGCTTGATCGGCAGGAGGTGGAGCTTTTGAAACAGTTGAGGTATTCGCTTGATTTTGGTGATGTATTGGATGAGATTTCATTAAAGGATTCGAGTAGTAGGGTGGATTATTGGGTGGAGAGCGCATTTGATTATTGCCGCCAATACAATGAGATGATCACCCAACTCAAAGAAGGAGGAGTTTTGCCAGAGCCTTTCGATACGGTCAGGGTTGTATTCAGGGAATTCCACCCAGAAAATTACCTGGACAGTGTCCGTTTGGTAAGTTACGGGCATATTGATACTGATTCAATTGAACTGATCTATAGTGATCGGTTGGCCTATAGTCGGTTTTATCAAGGGTTGTTTTATCCATTTGAGCCAAAGTTTATTGATTTGGAGCATTTCATTGGAGCAAAGGGGGAGGGATACGATTCAGTGATCTATCCCAAAAGCAGAAGGCTTCCGGCCTTGGATTCCGGGGTTTGGATTTATGACCAGAAAGTAAACGATAAGTATGCCTATAAGTTGACGGTAAAGCCAGAGAGTATGCTTGCTAAAGCCCTTTATCGTGAATTAACAGATGAACGGCTGCTTTATACTTCGGACACGGCATATTTTGGAATTGGTAGGCAGCAATCGTTGCCCGTTGATAGTTTGGACAGCCAAGGTGTTGTTTTGAGCCAATTTCAAACTGCGGAGCTCCAAGCTTTTGTGAGGACACTATTAAGAACAAGGCAACAAGAGCAAAACAAGGGGTTTGTGCAGAAGACCACCGACTGGTTAAAATCAAGGGCATCTTCTTCAGACCCAAAAAACCTGTATGTTGGTAAAAAAGGCATATGGTTTCAGGAGTGATTATCCTGTATCTTTCTTAGCGGAAACCAATTCAAGACTTTTGACGATGATAACTATCCCTGAATGTTTTTACAGAATTAGCGTAAAGGCACTTATCCTAGACGAGGAAGGTCGTTTTTTATTGATAAGAGAAGATAATGGAATGTGGGATTTGCCCGGTGGAGGTTTGGATCATGGTGAATTGCCACACCAAGGATTAAATCGGGAAATGCAGGAGGAGATGGGGATTGTTCCGGAGGTTATAGCTGATGATCCAGCGTTCTTTTTCACTTTCACCAATCCCAAGGGATTGCCTGCTGCCAATGTCATCTACCGAGCCAAGATTTCTCAATTGGACTTTATCCCTTCTGCGGAGTGTGTAGCTCTTCGGTTTATTGGATTGGAGGAAGTCGAGAACCTAACAGTTTATCCAAATATCCCGATTTTAGTACGTTTACTACGTGAGGTGGAGAGCAGAAAGTAAAGGGTGTAACTCCTGCCTTGGTTATTTGCCATGGCAGGAGTGGGCTTATTTTGATAATTTAATCCTTAGTGCGGCATTGAGTCCTATAATCAGTTCGTCGTTTTCATCAAACCGCTCCCTGTAAAAAGAAAAGGCAGGATCTATGACATCATAATCATCGGCATACCAGATCCACGAGGCACTTGGTCCGGCCACAAACTGGACACGAGGGCTGAGGTTGGCTCCAATATTAAAACTTGCCCGGGTAATGTTGTTTTCGGCGTGGACCTGATATTGGTAATATGCCTCTGGATTTATGAAAAATACTGGACCAACAGAGATAATGCTTCCCAAACCAGCACCGACGGCAAATTCATCCTCAAAATCAGGGTTGAAGGATCCGTTAAAAGTGGTGTAGAAGGCCGGGATGCCAATTTTTACAGACAGGTTATAGGGGAACAATTCGTTATAACTAACCTCAATGGCCTGATAGCCTCCTTTTCTTACGATGGACAGAAAACCGATAGGTAGCCCACCTTTTTTGAGGGAATCGGCATAGTTTACGAATCCCAACTGCAAGGTACTGAGTTTTCCAGTAGTATTGACAAAACCAATTTGGGCTCCTGTCACTTCTTTTGGATTGAGGTTGACAAAGCCCAGCTGAGCACCGTTTAGTTTTCCGGTGGAGGTATTGATAAAACCTGCCTGAAGACCGGTAGACTCATGCACTTGCGTATTGATAAAACCTAGTTGGGTGCCGTTGACTGAATCAGTACTGGTATTGATAAAGCCTGCTTGCATGCCGTTTACAGGGCCATTGGTGGTGTTTACAAAGCCGACTTGTAGGCCATTTTGATACGCTCCGATGGTATTGACAAAACCAACCTGTGCGCCAGTGAAAGCTCCGCTATTGGTGTTGATAAAGCCAATTTGGGCACCTTTATGGCTTCCTATGGCATTGTTGACAAAACCGATCAATGGGTAATTAAAGCCCTCTGGAGCTTGGTTGTACATGACAGTATAAATGGGAATAGAGTCGTTTTGCCCATATGACCACTGGCTGATCAGTACCGATACAGCTACTAATAAGGTTCGAATAGTTTTCATGAATATTGATTATTATTGCTTTGTATCTAAGACACGCCAGGACGACATTACCCTGACAGGTTTTGAAAAAAAGTATCAAGAAGAAAAAAAGCAGCCTTCTTGGCGTAGAGGTTATTTTGATGGCTTGATGGCTTATTTTATTGCCACGAAGACACGAAGTCACCAAGAGGTGAGTTGGGAAGTGTCATGCAGTGGGTGCCCTTATTGCAAAAAAACCTTAGTGCCTTGGCACCTTTGTGGCTTAGTTTATTGCCACGAAGGCACGAAGTCACCAAGGGGGTGAGTTGGGAAGTGTCATGCAGTCGGTGCCCTTATTGCAAAAAAAACCTTAGTGCCTTGGAGCCTTTGTGGCCTACCCTTAATAGCAGACTAAAACAGTGAAGATACCACTAAGCTAACCCGGTGAATGACCCCTATTGTGCCCTATGTGTCTATGAGGTGAATCTAAAATCGTAAAAGCAGTGGTATTGCGTTAAAGACCCAATGTTCGTGGTTCAGCAGCACAGCTGTCGGGACAACTGGCGCCAAGTGATTGGCAGCTAGATAATGACGAATTGCAACCCGACACTCAAGCCCATATACCAAGCCTGAACGGCTGTGGCATTGGAATTGTCTTCGATGACCCAGCCGGGGATGTGGTTTTCTTCAGGATTTTGTCTCATCAAGAAATTCAGCGAAGGACCACAAAACAGTTTGATGTTTTTATGTGGAGAGAAAGCAGGTAGCAATTTCATGGATGCTAGGCTAAGGGTAGTTTCTGGAGGGCCAAATGAAGTTCTCGATACCAATTCCCCATCCAGGTCAAACCACTTCGTATTGACCAAATGGAGGCCAAGGCCGGCATCTATTGCCCAGTTATAGGTGCGATCTTCTGTGGCATGGGCAAGGCCGACAATTCCATAACTGTAAGTACCACCAGTCCGAACGGTAAACATAGAATATTTCAACTCATCATAACCTAGCGTAAAGCTTTTTTCGCCAGTTTTGATGATATTGATAAGACCAATGGGATAAGCGCTTGAGTCGGCTATGTTCAGGAGAGAGGTGAGTTGGAAGCCGGTGACGTTTTTGCCGATATTGATCAGTCCCGATATTTGGTTGTCGGTGTTTCCTTCACTGATGTTCATCAAACCGGCCATTTGGAGGCCTGTGGAGGAGGCTGCTTCATTGTAGAGTCCGGCCAATTGAAAGCCGGTAAAAGGCCCTGTGTGATTATAAAGGCCTGCTGCCTGAAAACCAGAGGCTTTTCCCAATGCCCTATTGGATAATCCGGCCAGCTGGACACCCGAAACATTTCCTCCCACAAGATTAAAAACACCTGCCACTTGTAGGTAGTTGGCGTCTTTACGGTTTATATTGAAAATTCCGCCCAATTCCACACCGTTGGTGCCAGCAGTATATCCACCGATAATATTAAAAGAAGCATGGTTGATGGTCTGGCTGTTCATCATCCCATGAGTGCTCAGCCGAGGAACCAAGGACACTTGGGCGGGCATTTCAGCGAAGAAATTACCGATATTCAAGCCTTGCATTTGCTGTCTAAAGCCGATCATCATCCGACCAAAAAAGGTGCTTTGGAGGTTTTGCTCGTCACCGTTTGGGTAGTAGTGCAGTTTGGCCTTTTTTCGGGAAGCTTCTATGTCAAAAGGAGGAAGAAGCATAAAGGTGGTGTCACGATAATCTTCCTTGCTGACCGTGAGAAGTACCGATTCGTTGGGATCCTTTAGCTTTAGCTCAAAATAGCCGTTCTTGTCGGTCATGGAAGACGTAAGCATCGTTTGCTCATAGACACTTGCATAGGCGATCAGTTCATTGCTATTAAGGTCCTTGATTCTGCCTTTTACTATCCAGTTATTGCCTATTTGCTCATCATCGCCCTCCTCCAAGTATAGTCGGTTGGGGGCATAGCGGATGACGATGTACCCAGGGGTTTCGATAAACTCATAGCGGTCACCGAGCATTTTTACCAATAGATTTCTGATGTTTCCATCATAACCGGCTACATTTACCATACTGTCTTCAGGCACAATATCGCTGTTGTAGGAAAAGAAAAAATCTTGGTTTTTGCCGGCCTCCTGTAATGCCTGGCCTATCGTCAGGTTTTGTTTGTTGTCTAAAGCAACTGGTTTATCCAAATTCCCTTGGGCCAATATGGTGAAACTACACCCCAAAAGTAACGTAAACAGCACGAAAATGCGTTTTATGAGCCTTATTAAAGCCATGTTTCTGAATGTCGGTTATTTGATGATAATTCGGTGAGGCTTTCGGATCACTGTCAAACCAAAAGTGGCTTTAAGTACTTCCAGGTTGTTTTCCAACGAATCGTTTTTGAAGGTAGTAGTTAGCGGTAAATTACGCAAGCGTTCGTTTAAAAGGATGATATTGGCACCGTAGGCTTCGTTCAATACCTCTATCACACGCCAAAGTGGAGTGTCATTGGCTTCGAAATAATCACCGACATAATAGCTGTACAGTTCATCTTCAGCCGTGGAGCTGGTCAAGAGGCCCTTGACTTGGTTGATCAGAAGCTTATCGCCGGGTTTGAGAACCCGTTCCTTGTCTTCATAGTTTACCCTTACAGCACCTGACTGAAGGATCACTTCTACTTGTTCACCATGTTTTTTTACGTTAAACTTCGTCCCAAGTACAGTGATTTTCACTTCTCCCGCCTGTACTTGGAAGGGGCGGTTTTCATTTTTTTCCACCTGGAAAAAAGCCTCTCCGTTAACTAGCTTGGCCTTTCTTTCTTTGTTGAAGATCGATTGGTTAAAAGCCAATTGGCTGGACTTGTTCAGCGTAATGACGCTGCCATCAAAGAGGGTGTCAGAAACGGTTTTTTGTTCGGAAGCCAAATGGATATTGGAAAGCAGGGCATTATCAGGTTCCAAAAAGCGCACATACACGAAGGCAGTTGCTATCAAAAAAACAACCGCAGCAGCAGCCACTTGGTACCAAGGGTAGAGGCTGACGTGTTTTGTTGTTTGGGGTGAGCGATGATCTCTTCTTTTAAGGAAATCCTGCCAGGCTTGCTCCGTACTTATTACTTTGGAAGGACGTACGAACTGGCTTTTTTCCCAGACGTATTGGACCCTTTCATATTTTTTTTTGTGATTGGGGTGTGCCGCTATCCATTGTTTGATTTCCTGATTCTCCGCTTGATCAGTCTCCTCAAGGATGTATTTTATCAATTTGCTTTCGTCCATAAGATCAACTATTGGTAAACAGGATAATTAGTAAGGGAAGGAAATCCGCCAATTCTACCCTAAGGTGTTTTAGCGCTTTGCCCATGTGCGTTTCTACTGTTTTTACGGATATGCCCAGTCGATCAGCGATTTCCTGATATTTTAGGGTTTCATACCTGCTCAATAAAAACACCTTTCGACACTTTTCAGGCAAGCCTTGCAGTGCTTTTTTCAGGGCATCCATAAGCTCGTGGTCCTGGCCTTCATCCATTTGGAGACCATTGTCGTTTATTTGGTGTAGGGTGATATCTTGGTGCTTTTGTTTCACTTTCTGGTGCCTGATATGGTTCATGCTATCCCGGTAAACCATCTGGTACAGATAGGCTTTTAATGAGGAAGTTATGGCGATGCTTTCGCGCTTTTCCCAGATTTTCAAAAAGACGGTCTGTACGATTTCCTCTGCTTCGTCCTCGTCTTTGACCAGCATACAGGCATAGGCATACAGGGCTTGAAAGTGACTGTTGAAAGACGTTTCAAACAAGACTTCGTCTATTGGTACACTGATCGCATTTTCGGAAGAATACGCCACCTGGTAGGGATTAAATGTTCAGTTAAATTTACTTGTTTTTATTCCTTATATAAATAAGACACCCAAATAATAGTGTACCCTGAGTGGGGAATGAAAAAAATATAAGTCCCCGGTTATCTTGGAAGTGATCAGTCGTGATTTTCCCACCAGTTGTTAGGTGTACCCAAGTCGTCCAGCGTCCATATAGCACCTAGGGATGGTGTGAAAATAGCCTGACCGTGTTCTTTGGCGGCTTGGACAAAACGTTGGATAGGATCTTTCCAGTGGTGCGGAGCCAGGGCAAAACCTCCCCAGTGAATGGGTACAAGCACCTTGGCCTTGGCGTCGAGGCCTGCTTGGATGCTTTGTTCCGGAAATAGGTGGATCTGTGGCCAGTGTTTATAATATTGGCCACACTCTACAAACATCAGGTCAAATGGCCCGTATTTATCACCAATTTCTTTAAAATGATCGTCATAACCACCATCACCGCTGTGGTAAATGGTGTGGTCGGCTGTCTGGAATACAAACCCTCCCCATAGCGACTGCGCCCGGTCAAAGGCTCCCCTGCCAGCAAAATGCCTGCTTGGGGTATAGGTCATTTGGATGCCATTAAAATCAACTTGGTCCCACCAGTCCAGCTCCGTAATGTGCGATTCGTTCAGTCCCCATTTGGACAAGTGACGCGCCACTCCAAGGGCCACAAACCATTGGTCGACTAGGGGAATGAGCTTTTTGATGCTGTTGAGGTCCAAGTGATCATAATGGTCGTGAGTAATCAGGATGGCATCGATCTGTGGGAGTGTATCGATGATGTCCATGGTGCTGTCACTGAAACGCTTGGTTTTGATCGGTGCTATGGGGGAGGCATCATCGCCAAACATGGGGTCTATCAAGATGTTTTTGCCTGCTAGCTGAAGCAGCAATACCGAATGACCGTACCATACGAATTTGGGTTTTCGGTCGTCATTATGAAATTGATCCGGTGCAAATGGCTTGATGGGCAATGCTTTTTTAGGCATTCTGATTTGTCTAATGGAAAAATTGTCCTTGAGCATTTCTGGGAGATTTCCAAGGCTAAACCCCATAAGGGTGGGCGAAAGGTTATGGAATTTATTGTTCTTCCATGTCAGCGACGCCTTGAATTTTTCTACGTCTTTTTTACGTAATGATGCCCCAAATTGTGCTTTTAATGACATATATATGTTTATTTTAGGAAAAGTAATGAAATTGGTATAAGTTCACGAAAAGCAAACTAGAACCACAAATAGTAGTTTCTTTTTTGATTAACCACTAAAAGCTAAATGTAGTTTACATATACGCCAACAGTTTTTATTATGTTGTATAAAGCGCTGATAAAAAAAGGATATCGTCCTTTGACCGACAATATACGGGAATTACTGTCTATGATGGGTTTTGATGTCATTGCGCCTAGTTCAGAAAAGAATTCAGCGTCTGATACACAGGAAAAGCCAGACTTGGTGGTGGATATGGTAGATGAAGAACTTCCTTATGAGGAATTTATGGAAATCTATGGTGGTTATCATTCTACAGGTATACCGACGATCTTGATTACCGATACCGAGTTTAACAGTAACTTGGTCAATAACCTACCTGATGGCAGTGACATTTCGATTTTATCACGGCCCTTTACTTACGAAAAGCTCAAAAAAGCAGCGATCCCCAAAGTGAAAAAGAACGATCCCAAATAAATACCAGTGGGGCCAAACGCCATGAACACAGCAATGGTTTTGTCATGCGGAAGGAGTAAGTTGCTGCAGTTTTTTTGACTGTTTTACTAATCCAAATTTATTGTGGGAAATACTGGGCTCGAACCAGTGACCCCTACCTTGTCGAGGTAGTGCTCTAAACCAACTGAGCTAATTTCCCAAGAAAATAAAAACCCCGGCTTCCCGGGGTTTGTGGGCCCACCTGGGCTCGAACCAGGGACCCTACATCGCGAGTAAAGGTAATAATATTATTTTTTAAAGCCAAATATGCTTATGTGTCTAATCATCAGTGGTTTGTAAAATTTGGTTTGTTGTCTTTTTGCCTGTTTTTATATTTTAGGGCTATTCTTTTTACCAATTTATTATTTTCTATATGTCAGATAATAAGAGTGTTAAGGTAGAAAAGTGAGTTGTTTTGTCTTTGGATCTTTATATAAGAAGAACAAAGTCCAATTGGCTATTCCCTTTGAAGATTATTATCTACTCTGTACATACTAAGAAAAACATGTATTATGGGACAGGCCATGATATGGGAGTGGTATCTAATAGCCTGTCCCAAATACCTGGCAAAAACTGCCTTCAGGTATTATTCGTTAATGAGATTTTGTTAGTGATAGGGTGAAATGCAGACGAACGTATTCTCCGAGAGGTTGTGATTGCGGAGGTCTTTACACATAGATATTAACAACGATAAATGAGGAGTCTACTGCCTTCGGAATGGTTATGAATTTAGACGGAAAGCATAAATCATATTGTGTGGTGGGTGTTGTTTATTAGAGGTAAATATATCAATACCTTGTGATGAAGAATACATTCAAAAATAGGAAAACCTTATGAAAGTAAATTCATCATCCCTTATCAAAGAGTTAAAAACCAATCTGTTAAAAATGAAAGATTCTCTTTCAAAGAAACAAAAGTGAACATTCCCTACCAACTATTAAATGTTATAAATTCCTATACACCCCATTTTAATAGATTTTTATTTTGCTATCTAATAAGAACATCCGTCAGGTTAAGTAGATATTACTTCCATAACAATGCATTACGTTTTGGCAAAAGCAAGATGTAGTTTTGTATACAAAACCCTCTTTTCAGCCTCTCAAGTCGGTGGGAAAGGTGCTCGGGACTCGCAGCCTTTGGATGGGGGTGATGGTTGATAGTACCTCAGTCAGGATGGTCGGAATATTGGGGAAACATGATTACTGTTCCAAGGTTATTTTTTCCAGGGGACTTCAAAATTGCCGATAGGTGCTGCCTCAATCCATTTTCCCTCAATAGATAATAACGCGTTTTTGGAAATAGGACGGTGAGGGGGTAGGTCTAAATATTATATGGTATAAATAATGAAATGCTATTGATTTTATCTTCATAAATGAGCAATTCAAATAATAAATTTACTTTTATTTGAATTTGGCTTACTATAAAATTATATTTTCATTATGTTTAAGTAACGCTATTAGAACAACACCTTGAACCAAGGAGCCCCTTAGGTTCCCAAGCCTTATTCCCAAAGTGGCCTGCTTAGTATTTTAAGCACATCATTGCTTTTAGCCCCAACCCTTTATTGTACAAGCTATGCATGAATATTCTAATGAAGAAATGCAGGAATTTTGGGATCGCTTTGTGAAAAATGGAAAGCAATCCGATTTTAAAACCATATACGACCATTATTGGATGAGGATGTATAAGGTGTCTTTGAGTATTTTAAAAGATAAAAGCCTCGCAGAAGATGTGGTGCAGGATATTTTTACCATGCTCTGGAACAAAAGAGATGGTGATGCGCAATCCATTTATCAAATAGGGCATTATCTAATGCGGTCTACCAAGCTTAAGGTATTCCAGTACCTTAGAAATAGTAAGACGCGAAATGAACACCTGAAAAGAATGGATAAGCTTCTTTTGGTGAATACTGTAGAAGAAACAGTCGCCTTTAATGAGACGAGTCTCATCCTAGAACAGTGCATTGGGCGATTGCCAGCCAAATGCCGTAGGGTATTTACGTTAAGCAGAATTGAAAATAAATCAAATCAGGAAATTGCAGAGATTATGGAGATTTCGAATAAGACCGTTGAAGGACATATAACAACGGCTCTTAAGGCCCTGCGAAATGAGTTTACGGCTTATGTAAAGACGAGTTGAATTATTTACAGTAACGTATAGAATGGGGCATTAGAAAATTTTTTTAGATTTTTTTCAAGGGGTAGAGCTAGCGAATGGAACCTACTTATAAATAGCTGAAGTGAAAGAAGAAGATTTCAATAAATTATTGGAAAGGTACGTAGAAGGGAGCCTTTCTCCAGAAGAGTCCAAGCTTTTAGACGAATTCTTTGATTCCTATTTAGAGCAGGAAGATGAGGGGATGGGATCAGGTACAGCGCTAGAGAGGACCAAGGAGACGATGTTTCAGAAAATCACATCAAAAGGTAATAAGGAGGAAGTAGTTCGTAAGGAGCGAATACCTACTTACATGTTATTGGGTCTATTGGCCATTATCCTTTTGTTGTGGACTGGAAGCACGCAGCTATGGAACCAAGATACAAAATGGATAGTAGAGACAGCTCCATTCGGAGAGAATAGGTCGATTGTATTGGACGATGGCACAGAGGTGTTCTTAAATGCAGGAAGTACACTTACATATCCAGAACGGTTTCAATCCAATAAGAGGGAGGTAAGGTTGGAAGGCGAGGGGTTTTTTAAAGTGACTCCTGATAAATTAAGGCCATTTGAGGTGATTTCCGGACAATTAAAGACTACTGTACTGGGCACAAGCTTTAATATAAAGGCTTTTCAAGAATTCCCAATAACCGTATCGGTACTTACCGGAAAAGTGAAGTTGAGCGAAAACGGTCAATCTGTTGATGTAGAAAGTGGGTGGCAATCGGTATTCAAAGGCGTGGACCAAAAGTTTAGCCTGTCCCAAACTGATGTGGAGAAGTCCATTCTATGGAGAGAAGGAGTGATCTCTTTTCAGGATACAGAATTAATAGAAGCATTAGAGGTCATAAAACGCTATTATAACGTACATTTCCAGGTAAACTCTCCTTTGCCAACAGACAAATACATCACTGCTGAATTCGATCAAGAACCTCTACCAAATGTGCTACAGACCTTTAAATATGTAATGGATATTGACTATAGCTATATCAATGATTCCACCATTTTGATAAAATAACTAGCCTATGAAACATAAAAAATGAGGTAGTCAAACTTTGCCAAGTCTTCGGACTACCTCATCACTTATTTAAGTTTAATTAAACTCGAACAAAACTATGCAAATTTATTTACCTAACCAATTAAAAATTGGATTGGCCGGGGGGATTGCGTCCTGTTTACTTGTCCTGCTTATTATTCCCCTTCAGGCAACTACTTACTTGGATAAGTGGGGATATCCCCGCCAAACCGTATCCATAGATGTAAGTGAGAAGTCCTTATTGGAGATTTTTGATACTATTGAATCAAAATCCGATTACGTTTTTGCCTTCGACAATAAAAACCATGATTTCAGAGCGGTTCGCTTAACATTGAAATTTGATCAAGCGCTTATCGATGATGTTTTGAGGTCCATTGAACAAAAAACCGCTTTCGAGTTTAACCGGATAAATAAGGTTATCTCGGTCAGGAAAAAGCGAGTAGATCAGCCATATTTGGAAAGGGATCTGAAAGGGTTGGTGAAAGATGCATTGGGAGAGACTCTTCCGGGAGTCAACGTCATGGTCAAAGGAACAACCATGGGGACTGTAACTGATATTGATGGAGAATTTTCAATTTCCATCCCAGATGAAGAGGAAATCATATTGGTCTTTACCTTTGTAGGTTTTGGCAGCCAAGAGATTGCTGTGTCCGACCAATCTTTTTTGGAAGTGGTCATGGAGGATGATGTCCAGGGACTGAACGAAATTGTGGTCACTGCCGCAGGGATAGAGAGGAATTCAAATACCTTGGGTTATTCAGTATCCACACTGAATTCCGATGAAGTTTCCCAAAGGAACGAGCCTGATCCTATCCGGTCATTAACGGGGAAAATTGCCGGGGTCAATATCCAAGGTGGAGGTGGAGTAGCTGGTGGTACCACCAATATCACCATTCGAGGAAATTCTTCCCTTGGAAATAACAACCAACCACTTTTTGTCGTCGATGGGGTTCCTTTTGACAATTCGTCTTTTGGTCCAGTTGATGGCGAGAACCAGACGCAGTCAGCACAATCGACTACCAACAGAAGTTTTGATATTGACCCGAATAATATAGCCAGCATGACTGTACTTAAAGGAGCAGCAGCAGCGGCACTTTATGGTTCTAGAGCGGCAAATGGTGCCATAATTATTACTACCAAGACAGGTTCGACAGGTAGAAAAGGATTTGAAATCACCTTTAATTCTTCTTATTCACAAGAGCGTATCTCAGGTTTACCGGAATACCAGCGGGTATTCGGACAGGGAACCAGTTGGGATTATCGTCCTGGAGTATATGGATCATACGGAAGTCCCTATTCCAGTAGGGAGACCATCCCTCATCCACTTAGCCCTTCTTATACCTCCGAGGACTTTCCGGAATTTTACCAAGCTGACGGTGTGACCCCTTTGGAAGTGCCGTATCAGTCCTATGCCGGAGAAAGCCAGAAGGATTTCTTTAGGGTAGGAAACTTATTGGAAAATGCCATTTCCATCAATACCGGGAACGAGAAGGGTGGTTTGATGATCGGGGTCAGTAGGATGGATAATAAGGGAATAGTTCCCGGTAACGAAGTGAGTAGGACCTCATTTAATGTGGGGGGAAATGCAGACCTTGAGAACGGATTTTACGTAAGGGGAACCATCAGTTATGTAAAGACCAACCAACAGTCCCCTCCAATTGGAGGAAGGTCTTCGGTTATGGAGAACTTACTTTACCTCGCCAACAGTTATGATCTCACCAATCTTCCCTATGAACATCCTTTAACGGGAGACAATGTGTTTTACCGGGCAATCGATAACCCTTATTGGTCAGTAGAGAATAGTTTGTCCACCAGCGAGGTAAACAGGTACTACGGCAATATTTCTCTCGGAAATCAAATCACCCCTTGGCTGGATGTCAAAAATACCTTTGGCTTCAACGGTTATACTGATGAGCGCACCAGCGTATTGGGGCAAGGGTCAAGCAGGTATGCGCCAGGTGCGATCAATACGGACCATATTTTTCGGCAAGAACTGGACAATACGCTTTTGGTAACCGCCGAATTAAATCCCACTGAAAATTGGTCGTTCAGGGCGATTCTTGGGAATAACATCAATCAACGGTTGACCAGAAGGACAGCTTTCCAAGGAGACCAGATCATTGTTAGGGGGATTGACGATATTCGGAATACCACAACAATTACATTAGCGGATATTCCCAATAACCAAGCACTGGTAAAGCAACGTTACTATGCTTTCTTTGCTGATCTTACCTTTGATTACAAGACTTTCGCATCCATTAATTTTGTGGGAAGAAACGATGTTTCTTCCACGTTGCCAGCAGAAAACAGAAGTTACCTGTATGGTGGCGTTAATGGTTCTTTTGAGTTTACCGAGGCATTCAACCTAAACGGAAGGACGGTTAATTTTGGTTCATTGAGAATAGGTTATACCAAGGTAGGTAATGAGGCACGCCCCTATCAGACCATTAATGTATTCAATGCCAATAGAGAATTCGGAGGACTCGGCTCTCCTTTTAGCAATGCCAATAACTCCAATGTGAGTACCCAGACTATGTCTGACCTGATGACCAATAGTGAGTTACAGCCTGAATTCATCACCGAGTTTGAAGTAGGTTCGGAGATACGGTTATGGCAGAGTCTGGTGACCTTGGATGTTACTTATTATAACAAGAAAAGTACCTCCCAGATTTTTGTGGTGAATGCAGCCCCGTCATCAGGTTACCTTACCCGGATAATCAACTTGGGAGAAACATCGAACAAAGGTGTGGAAATAGGGCTATCCGCAAGTCCATTGATGTCTGACAATGGTTTGAACTGGAACATAAATGCCAATTTTACCAGAAACAGGAACAAGGTTGAGGATATTGGTGATTTTGCCCAATTGACCTATGGTGGGAATGTCCACATCGCAGGAATGCCCTATGGGATGATCTACGGAACGGGCTATGCCAGGGACCAAGACGGGGAAATACTGGTCAACCCCCAAACAGCAAAGCCTATTGCTTCTGCGAGCAGCATTCCTATCGGTGATCCCAATCCTGATTTTATGCTAGGGTTTAGCAATTCTCTTTCATGGAGGGGGATCAACTTCAATTTCCTGTTCGACTGGAAGCAAGGGGGAGACATCCTGTCAACGACTATCGGACAGATGTATGCAAGGGGAATGATCAAGGATTCAGAAGATCGGCCCCATATGATTCATCAAGGAGTGATGGGAGATGTGAATACAAGGACCCCACTGTTGGATGAGAATGGAAACACCATTCCCAATAATACTGCTATCAGTTATAACGAGTACTTTTTTAGCTCAGGTTTTGGTCCGGGGGGGCTGGATGCGGCCAATGTTTTTGATGCCACGGTCATTCGTTTAAGAGAGGTCTCGTTAGGCTATGAATTTCCAAAAAGTCTTTTGGCTAGTACTCCTTTTGGAAGTGTAAATATTTCTTTGAGCGGCAGGAACCTATGGTATTTGGCACCAAACACGCCCGAAGCGATGAACTATGACCCTGAATTAAGTACCTCTTCCTCAAATAACATGGGATATGACCAATTGGGGGTGCCTCCTACAAAAAGGTATGGTGTCAACTTAAGCGTAAGTTTCTAATCATAAAAATAAGATGATGAACTACTTTAAATTTATTAAAACAACCATAAGCATTGGAACTTTCATTTTGGGATTGTCCTCATGTGAAGAGTTTATTGATATCAATGCTGATCCCAGCAATCCGACCGTTCCGGAAACGAATCTGCTCCTGCCGGCAACACAACTGGCTATAGTTGGGAATTTTGACGGGGTGAACCGGGGCGCATCAGCGGTGGCCCAGCATCGGGCATCGGGAAGCTTGAATCGATACAACCAAACCGGTGCCACCTTCGAGAGCTCTTGGATTGGTTTTTACACTGAGGCCATTCCAGACCTTGAAACGATCATCCTTCAGGGCAGCGTAGAAGAAAATTGGGGGTATGTGGCCATTGCGAAACTCCAAAAAGCCTTTTTGTTTAGTGTAATCGTGGACTTATGGGGAAATGCACCCTATTTCCAAGTGGCAACGGAACCTGACCCGGTCTTTGATGATGGTGCAATTATCTATGAGGACTTAATGACCTTGGTGGATGAAGCCATGGTAGATATGGAAAGGGACTTTAATGTGCTGAGTTCTTCGGACCTGTTTTATCAGGGCGATAGGGGGAAATGGGTGAAAATGGCCAATTCCCTAAAACTTAAATTGTTACTTCAGACCAGGAATGTCGACCCTGCGGCTTCGCGTGCGGGCATACTTGAACTGCTGGAAAATGGAGAGTTCATTAACGATAATGAAGACGATTTCACCTTTTTGTATGGAAGCAATACCGCTCCGAATTCCAGGCATCCATGGTATGCAAATGGATATTCTACTAGCAGGGATGGGTATATGAGCATGGTGGTAGTGGACAGGTTAAAGGAACAGGACGATCCTCGCCTGCGATATTATATCTTTCGGATTGACGAAAATGCAGGTTTGGCCAATTCACAAGTGGGAGAAGGGTATTATGGTAGATATCCTGGTGATGGCACCTCCTCACCGGCAGATTTGACCACAAGGGCCATTACCGGTCTTTATCCGGCAGCTGGCCTGTACGATAATGGAGTGATACCCTCCTTGACGGAGGACAATATCTACCTCAATAATATTGGGGCGGTAGAAGGGGCCTCCTCCAATTCATTTATCAATGCACTGTTTGTAAACGGTGATGGTACCGGAGCAGGTGTCCAACCCTTTATTACCAACTGTATGGTGAAATTTTATAGGGCTGAGGCAGCACTCACACTTGATACCGGTGAGGATGCCGGTGAGTTGCTTCGTCAAGCAGTTGAGAGCCATTTTGAGACCATTAACGAAATGTCGACATCGTTTCCTGTTTCCCCAGAGTCTGTACAAGGATTTATTGACAGGTTATTGGAAGAGTTTGACGCTGCCGATGATCAAGGGAAAATGGAGATTTTAATGATGCAAAAATGGATTGCCATGTATGGTAACGGTGTCGAGTCATATAATGACTATAGAAGGACGGGACTGCCCGAACTGGAACCGTTAATGGCCCCATTAGATGTTTTTCCAGAGCGGTATTTCTATGCAGAAACAGAAATGACTTCAAACCAGACGGTGCTTGGTGACAGGGAACAGATCCAACGAAATCAACAGATTACACCGGTGTTTTGGAAGGAATGATGAATTGATGTTTGTACAACTAATTTAAAGAAAATGAACTATTTAAAACATATAAAGGCGTTGCCATTACTGTTATGTTTATCGGCATGTACTTCTGTGGACTATGACTGGGAAAAGTTTAAATTGGCTGGAACCCCTAGGGTCACCCTAGACACGGAGGCTTCGGCATTGCCTACCTTCCAAACCGCCAAGGTGTCGTTTTTCGATATGTCCCAGCCCAATTATGCGTCCGATCAACAATTTGAATGGAGTTTGGACTACTATGATCAAGAAGGCAGGGTAGAGGTCACGGAAATCCAAGTTTATTTAGGGTTTTACAAAGCCGAATCCACGGTTCCAGCTTATCCGATTGTCCTTTCACATGCCGAGGTGAACCCTACCGAAAGCCAATTTCCCCTGCCGAGTATAATAGAAGAAGGAGATATGCTTTTTGACCAGGTGACCGAATTTCCAAAATCCTACAGCTTTACGGCCTCAGAACTTGCCGATCTGGTAGGTATGGACCTGTCGGAGATCGGTGAAAATGATTATTTCCTCTTCAAGTTTACACTGACCATGAGCGATGGGACTACTATTGTTACTTATAATTATAAGGATTGTGACGAAGCAAGAGGAGAGCGGTGTGACTGTAGGGTGGGGGCAAGGTTTAAGAATGCTCCTGAACAGTAATAAGTGCCTATTAGCCAAAAAAACATTGAAATACACTACAACCATAAAGCTATGAAAAAAACAATGATATTAGCGATTTTCCTTCTTTCTTGGAGTTTAGCCAAGCCGGCCATGGCCGATATTACGAAGGAAAAGGCCATAAAGACAGATACCGCCTACTTTAGTACGCTGAAATTTAGAAATGTCGGTCCCACAAGAGGAGGAAGAGTGACTACTGTCGCTGGAGTGGAAGAAAAGCCGGGTACCTTTTATATGGGTAGTACCGGTGGTGGGGTATGGAAGACTGATGATTATGGGGTCACTTACCATAATCTTAGCGATGGATATTTTTCCTCACCTTCTATAGGAGCTATTGCCATCTACCAAAAAAATCCCAAAATTATCTATGTGGGAACAGGATCTGATGGTCTGAGATCCAATGTGATCGCTGGGAAAGGAGTTTATAAAAGTAATGATGGTGGAAAAAGTTGGGAGCATATTGGCTTGCCCAATGCAGGGTTGATAGGGGCTGTTGAAGTGCACCCAGATAATCCCGAAATTGCCTTTGTGGCCGCTATTGGCCAACCATTCCAGCCCAACGAAGACAGAGGTGTTTATAAAACCGTAGATGGGGGAAAAAATTGGGACAAGGTTCTATTCCACTCCGATACAGTCGGGGCTGTCGATCTGGAGTTTGCACCTGATAATTCTGATATTGTCTATACGGCATTATGGAGGGCCGAACGAAAACCGTGGACTGTAATCAGTGGAGCAGACGGTGTTGGCGGTGTATACAAATCAACGGACGGTGGAAAAACTTGGGAGAAAAAGACCTCGGGATTACCTACTGGGTTAATTGGTAAAATTGACCTGGCAGTATCGAAGGCAGACCCCAACAGACTTTATGCCCTAGTGGAAGCACCTGGTGAAGAGGGGGGACTATATCGCTCCAATGATCGGGGCGAGAGTTTCGAGTTTGTCAGCAATAAGGATGGTCTTCTCGACCGCCCATTCTATTACACCAATATCGAATCCAATCCAAAGAATGCCGACGTAGTGTTTTCCATGTCCACCCGGTTTTATAAATCAGCTGATGGAGGGAAGAACTGGAAAATGATGAGAACGCCCCATGGGGACAACCATGACATCTGGATACATCCACAGGACACTTCTTTGTTTATCCAGGCAAATGATGGAGGAGTAAATGTGACCACAAATGGTGGCAAAACCTGGTCTTCCCAGCACAATCAGTCCACTGCAGAGCTATATCAAGTGGAAGTGGATGACCAATACCCGTATTGGCTTTACGCAGGCCAACAGGATAATACCACCATAGCTGTACCAAGTGTCCCCCCTTACAGCGCACCCGCCGGGCCACAAGGGTATTGGTTGAGTGTAGGTGGATGTGAAACAGGGCCAGCCGTTCCCAAGCCAGGAGATCCAAATATTGTGTTTTCCAATTGCAAGGGTAGGTTTGGCGTATACGATAAACGGACCGGTCAAGAGCAACAGTTCTATGTTGGCGCTACCAATATTTATGGACATAGCCCGGATGACCTTACCTATCGTTTCCAACGGGTCTCTCCGGTACATGTCTCTCCCCATGATCCCAATACTGTTTACCATACTTCCCAGTATGTCCACCGTACCAAGGACAACGGGATCACATGGGAACAGATCAGCCCGGATTTGACTGCAAATGAACCGGACAAACAGGTTATTTCTGGAAGCCCAATAACCAGGGATGTTACTGGTGAAGAATACTATAGTACGATTTATGAAATCAATGAATCGCCCCTAGAAAAAGGTGTGATTTGGGTGGGAGCCAATGATGGACCGATACATGTAACACGAAATGATGGGAAAGACTGGAAAAACGTTACGCCAGAAGGACTTCCGGAAGGAGGAAGGGTGGACTGCATTGACCCAAGTCCTCATCAGCCCGGAAAGGCATATGCGTCCATTTTAAGGTACCAACTTGGGGATTGGCATCCCTATATATTCAAAACAGAGGACTATGGTGAAAGCTGGGCCCTGATTACCAATGGCGAGAACGGTATTCCCCAAGATTTCCCCACAAGAACCGTTAGGGAAGATCCTGATCAAGAAGGTGTCCTGTATGCAGGTACGGAATATGGATTGTTCCTGTCACTAAATGATGGTAAGGACTGGCAGCCGTTTCAACAAAACCTTCCGATCACCCCAATAACTGATATAAAGGTGTTTAGGAAAGACTTAATTCTCTCCACTATGGGAAGGGGATTTTGGATCATGGATAATATTTCCCCTGTCCATCAAATTGCCGAAGCCAAAAATACCGATGGCCCTTTTCTTTACCAACCCAAGGATAGCTATCGGTTTCATTACCGAGCCAATGGAGAAGAAAGTACCCCTCATTATCCGGACGCTGGCCTAGCATTGGACTATTTTCTTCCAGAAGGAATTAATGGAAAAGTAGGGATAGAAATTGTCGATGGATCAGGTGAGGTAGTAAGGAGTTTTACCAGCAAAGAGGAGGGCACCGAAAAGGAAGAATCCGATATGTCCACTAACTTTTACTTTAGGGATGTTCGTTCTGAAGTAGGTGCTGAACCGGGCCTTCACAGGTTTCAATGGGATTTGAAGTACCCCGGGCCATGGGATGAAGATTCAAGTAGGGCCTTCCAAAGAGGACCAATGGTCGCTCCAGGGAAGTATCAGGCCCGGTTGACCGTTAATGGGAAAACCATTAGCCAATCTTTTGAAGTGATGGCTGACCCCAGGCTAGAAGATGTTTCGCAAATGGACATGGAAGCCCAAGTGGCTTTGGTGAAACGGATTGTTGAACTCGAATCAGCGGTGAAAAAGGTAGCTGCAAAATTAAAAGAACGAAAAAATACACTTTCAAACGATAATAGCAGGAAAGCCGAAAAGGAACTGGAAAAGTTGGATTGGGTAGAGAGCCAGTTGGAGACCGCAGAAGGTACTTACAGGCAGCCGATGTTGATTGCCCAACTGGGATACTTAAGATCTATGTTGGAACGCGCTGATCAGCGACCAGGAAAAGATGCCTATGATCGATACGAGGAATTGAGTGGAGAGTGGGAAAAAATCTCCTCTGATCTTGATGAAGTGAATATCAATGAAGCTGAATTGGGAGGTATGGCCAAGGATTAACCGTTAATTCAACCTTTTATTTTAACCTTTATATGTTTTGAGGTTCCCCAATTTCGGTTGTGGGAACCTTTTTTAATCCATCGATGAACATAGAAATAATGTTATGCTGTATCTGTTAAAATCGGGAAAGATCGTAAATACCTTAAGAAACTACAGGAAATACCACAGGTGGATAGGGGTGTTTTTATCCATGTTCATTTTGATCAGTTCACTGACAGGGATATTACTCTCTTGGAAAAAACAAAGCGACCTGATACAGCCACCTACACAATTGGTGAAGCAAGAAACCAATGAACCTTGGCTTGCTATTGAGGAAATGGAAATGATAGCAAGTCGAGCCCTGAAAAAGCACCAACCTGAAATCCAAAACAAGATAGATAGGATAGATATCCGTCCGGGTAAAGGGGTCGCAAAGGTACTCTTTGAGCAAGGATATTGGGAGGTTCAACTCGACGGTTATAATGGAGGGGTGCTATCGGTAGAGAGGCGGTATTCGGACCTTATAGAACAGTTGCATGATGGATCTTTTTTTGGTGAGAATTTTAAGCTTTTGGCCATGAATGTCCTGGGGACAGGACTGGTGGTTATGGTAATAACAGGCCTGGTATTATGGTATTGTCCAAAAATAGTCCGTAAACGGAAGAAACATCCTTTTCGGTAATAATCGGCCACTTGTTAAAGATGGAAATTTAAAGCTACAAGGAAATTTCGGCCCGGTCCTGATATTCCTGCGCTATAAGGACGGTAACGCTGATCGGTTATGTTTTCAAGGCCTATGGTAAGGAGTAGATTTTTGCTCACGGCGTAGGTTCCTTTTAGGTTTATCGTATACCAAGATGGGCTATAGTTGTTCCCATTTTCATCCTTGGCATAAATTTCATCTTTTGTCTGCTCCCCAATGGCAAGGTCCTCAAAGTTCCGTTGTCCTTGGTATATCGCCATCAATTCTATGTTGACTTTGTTATGGCCGTAACTAATTGCCGACCTTCCAAAGAAGGGAGGCGCATGTCGGGATGGGCTGACATTTCCTTCGTCGAGTTCTTCTGTCCCCCGTTGATGATTCAGTCGAGTGGAGACGTTTAAGTGAAGGGGAAGTTCCACGTCCATAGAAAGTTGAAAACCATATACCTTGGCAAAGGCAGCGTTTTGAATGGCCTGCACCTTGCTCATTGTGCCATCATAAAGGATACTATCTTGCCCATCCAGTTGGTAATCCCTTCTGACCATAGCGTTTTCCAAAAGCGTATAATAAACCGCTGCATCGAACTTTATGGCTTCGCCTATCTGGGTGGTTGTTCCAATCTCGAGGTTATAGGCATATTCGGACCTAAGCGATGGGTTTGGCACCACTACTGCACCAGGTTCCGAGTCGAAAACCTTTCCCATATCATCCACGTTCGGTGACCGGAAAGCTGTTGCTAAATTGGTCCTGAAACTGGTGTGTTTACCAGAAGCATAGACCAGGCCTATGTTACCGGTGAGTGCTCCATGGTCTATTGTGGCAGACTTGAAGGGGAAATTATAAAAGGTAGTATCAAATGCGGCGGTAAGCAGGTAACGATTATAACGTATGCCGCCCTGCATGGTAATGGCTTGTCCTATAGGGTGTTCGGTGCTGACAAAGGCAGCAATGGAATGCCAGTCCGATTTTGGATAACGTGAAGCCCCAAGAATCGAGCTACCTGTTTCTATATCCTGGTCGAACCCTTGGGAATTTACATGGTCATATACATGTTCCACTCCATAATAAAGTGCCCCGTTGTTATTGAGGTATTTAGAAAAATCGAGGTTAAGTGAATAGGCGTCTACGCGCTCCCTCCTTATTTCACGTGTAATATTGTTCAATGACCTGCTAATTCGACTTTCCCCAAACCGTTGATGGGCAAGTCGGATGCTTATCTTATCATAGAGTTTTTTCGGGCTAATGTGATTTGCTTCCAAATGGTTCATGATCCATTTTTGGGGACCATAGTTCCATTCACCATATCTGGGAAGTCCATCTCGCATTCTGTTATGGCGGTCGTATCTACCATACTGGGAGGTGTTGGAGTAGTGAAAACCATACTGTAAATCCCAATTATTGCCAGGGCTATATCGTACTTTCTGCATGATATTTATTTGAGAGTACCCTGATGGTAGTTGCATTAAGGGATCATCCTGCTGAACGACGCTGTCCTTTCCATTGATCCGTGCCACATAAAAAGGTTTTAAATAATCTTCTGGCCCCTTACTGCCTTGTTTGAGATCATCATAATCAGACACAGTCAAGCTGGTTGCTGTTGCCCATTTTTGGCCTGAAAAGGTTATATCTATATGTCCTGTCCGTTCATTGTTAGCTGATGAATGCCTGAGGGTGGAGTTTACATGCCAAGCGTTTTTTTTATCATCGTGATAGGTGGGCGTCAGTGTGGTGAAGTTCATGACACCACCTATAGCATCACTTCCATAGATGATTGACCGGGGACCGAAGAGTACTTCTGTACTTTCAATTGCGAACGCATCCAAGGAAATGACGTTCTGTAAATTGCCGCTCCTGAAAATTGCATTGTTCATGCGCACACCGTCAATTGAGTATAATAGCCTGTTGGTAGAGAATCCCCGGATCATCGGACTTCCTCCGCCCAACTGGCTTTTTTGGATAAAGACTTCTCCAGTTGTGGCCAAGTGGTCAGCAGCAGTTTGGGGTTGATGAAAAAGCATATCTTCCTGGGACAGGGAAGTCACCTTAAATGGAATATTGTCGCTTAACTGTGTCCATTTTGACCCTGAAACCACGACTTCAACCAATTCCACATCCGATGGTTCCAACCGGACAATAAAGTTAATGGATCGAAGTTGGTCGATGCTCAGTTTTTGCGGGCTGAACCCGGTAGCCCTGACAATGATGTATTGGGATTTGGACGAAAAGGGCAATTGGGCCCTGCCAAAGGTATTGGTTAAACCCTCCTTGAAAGTTGCTGAAGATATTATCAAGGCATTCTCAATGGGGTTGCCTGTTGATACGTTCAAGACTTCCAACGTTTGACAAAATCCGAAACGCACGGCAACTATAAGAAGGGCTAAAATGAATATTCTTTTTGACATGAGGTGTTTTTTAATAGGATGAATAAATACCTCCCATTGCTGGGTCAAAAAGAAAGAAGTTGGAAAGTTGGTGTTAGGTAGGCTTTCTTACTGGAAGTATGGGTTTACAGGATGTCATAGCGAAGAAATGCAATTAGTCCAAGATATGGAAAATAAAAATGTAATAAAATAGGTGATCACTTACAGTGGAGGTTTTGTTCTTTCAATGGTTCTTGGCAGGTTTGGATGGAATTATGTTTTGCCTTCCAATAAGCACTGTAATGAATAAATTAAAATTCTTGTTAAAAACCGAGGGTAGGAAGTGATTCAGGGAACCTATAGATGAAAGAAAGAATGTTGATTTGGTTTAAGTAGGTTAAAAAAGAGTGCTCTTAAAGAGATGAAAGGAGGATGTCTTAAGCAAATTCCTTTATCAAGGTTGGGCGCTCTTTTTTATAGTTTCACGCTCATTATATATGGCTTTGATAGCCTAAAGACATTCAAAAAAAGTAAATCCGCCAAAAGATTACTCCCCGCATTGGATGATGAGTATAGAGCTAAAATCCTTAAATGCTAATAGCGATTTCCGTGGTAAGTTGTATTTTATTAGGGAAGAGATAGAAAATTGGATAACGTCAAAACAGAAATCAAGCAGAATAGAAGGGGTGTTTTTAATCCTATCCGAAACTATAAGGATCGTGGGTTTAAAAAGAAGTAATCAGATACGCTATAAAGCTGGAAATTGCACACCGTGGCATGCCCTCAATATGGTCCAAGGTTTTGATTTTAAAAATACTATGAGCTTTGCGTTGCTAAAAATTAGATAACATGAAGCCCATTAACTTTTAAGTCAATTGGTGTCAATCTTTATATTTAAACAAATGTAATTCATTAATTTACCATTAAATCAATTACAAAAACGATAAAACATGAAGTTCGCAATTGTTGATGGTAAGAAAATGGAGGCCAATAAAGGTTTAAAGGGTATTTGTCCATGTTGTAAATCGGAAGTCTTTGCCAAATGTGGCGAAGTAAAAATTAATCATTGGGCACATAAACGTAATTGTGACATCTGGTGGGAAAATGAAACGGAATGGCATAGACAATGGAAAAATCATTTTCCGGAAGATTGGCAAGAAATTATACAGTTTGACCGAAACGGTGAAAAGCACATCGCCGATGTAAAAACAGAAAAAGGTTGGGTACTGGAAATTCAGCATTCATATATCACAGCTGAAGAACGGAATTCAAGAACCCATTTTTATTCTAAATTAGTTTGGGTAATTGATGGCTTAAGAAGAAAAACTGATAGAATACAATTCCAGAGAATTTTGGAAGAAAGTTCTAGAGCCCCAGTTGGCAACGTTAATATCCGGAAGATAAACTTTCCAGAAGAATCTCGACTTCTAAAAGAATGGCTTAATTGTAGGGTACCAGTATTCTTTGATTTTGATAAATCGGGATTATGGTTTTTACTTCCTCTACATATTAAAGATGAAGCCTACTTGATAGATTTTTCTCGGGAAGAATTTATCAAAGTTCATAATAAAGAGGGATTTGACGAATTGATGAATGAAATCATTCCAAATATCCGAAATATGATAGTTGAGTATAAGAGGAAAATTTCTAATCGGTCTGTCAATGACCTGCTTAATCCTAGAAGAACAAATACTAAAAGACGTCGATTTTAAATCTCTAATAAAAGCACTGGAAACCAAATAATGGGCTGATCCTGAATGTATAATCGGGTGATGTTGCCATCGATCGGGCTATCCCGACCACAGCAAAATATCCGCCGAAAATACCTGACTTTTTGACCTCAACCCTTCCAAAATACAAATGAGAAAAATGGCTTTCCCATAATCACCTCATCCGCAGCACTTGTTCGTTCAACACTGCATCCATGTTCGGCCGTTCCGGCCACACAAATGCTTAGTTATTGTAGCTAGTTTTTTATTAGACATCTTGACTATATTTTTTTGTCGTAAATTTTGGTTAACCGAATATACAGGTTTATCAGCTTAGGTTGAAGTTTTGAATTAAGAAAAATGTCAACGTTTTTGTCACTTCCATGATTTGTGATTATTTGTTTTAGTCGAGCATTAATATTGTGTAGGTCTTCGTCTTTTCTAATTCTTTTTATTTTCAAATTTTCTTGAATATGTTCGTAACCATTCTGAAAAATATGGCAAACACCGTGTCTTCTATATTCTATGTAATCTTTTTCCTCTTTTGATAATTCATGTTTAATTTCATTTAGTCCGTCTATAAGTGAGTTATACCATTCTCGCTTATTTTCATTGTATCCTTTTTCTAGACTTTGCAAAACTTTAACGGCAAAGACTAATCCTTCTGTAAGTACTTCATAAAGTTTTATGTAAAACATTTCTTGATATATGAAGTCCCAATTTTTTGTAAGTTCATTATTAAGATAAAAAAGAGACTTTAACCACTGCTCAAACTGCGCTTGCTGGACAAAGGTTTTGATTTTGAAATCTCTTAGAAATTCATCTTTAGGAAATCTATCCATTTTGGTTTAGATTGGTGAAATTGCCTACAACGCTTGTATAAACGTAACTCCATTAATTTTTATACCCACATACAAGCGGATAATTTTTAAAATTAAGCCTTCCCCACTTTCCAAAATATCCCCAAACAAGGTGTTTTCAGTAAAGGGATGCTGCGAAATCAATGGTTTATTTATCCCCCAACGGGTTGTCTGGGCAAATAAAGACTTTGGAAACGCCGCGGCCATGGCTAGGTGAGTGTGTGGTTGCATATTGAGTAGTAGTGTTATTTGTCAAAAAGCGGCTATCGCCAAATCAAATATAGAAATTTTTAACATTTTCAAAAATACAAGAAGGCTTTGAGTACTAATTACCCCTAAGAATTACTACAAAATTTGAGATCTATTAAATTTAATTAGGATCAATTCTTTACTACAAAAAACTAGGGAAACCGAATTTTACCAGAGACAGAGAAGAGACAGAAAATTGGATAAATTCAAAATAGAAATCAAGCAGAATAGAAGAGGTGTTTTTAATCTTATCCGAAACTATAAAAACCGCGATTTTAAAAAAGAAGTAGCGAAATCTTATATTATTATACCGCCCTAACTATCAATCGATTACTACATTGTTTTACTTATCAAATCCTTGACTTTCAGCTATCCGAAATCAGGTGCAGTTTTTTGCAAATATTTTGCAAATAAAAAAGCCACTTACAATTTTTAATCGTAAGTGGCTGATTTTCAGTGGGCCCACCTGGGCTCATATTATGAATACTTTTAAAGGTTTTTAAACTGTTTTTTGGATAATTGTTTTAGTTTGGTTTAAATTTGGTTTCAAAGTATTTAAAACTATTCGTTTTTTTAGTCGCTTAAATATTCGCTATGAAACCAGTAAGTGTAGGTTTTAACCTCGATAAAGCAAGTAACATTCAAAGTGGTCTTCGTGCCAGATTCTCCTATAAAGGTAAGCAATTCCTTTACAGCACCGGTATAATTGTACTGTCCGAAAATTGGGAGAAGTCTAAGCAAAGGATGAACCCTAAAAAGGAATTTGGCTGGGAGGTCAATGACCAGTTGGATGAAATTTCGAAGGTCATTAAAAAGGTAGTGATAAGTCTATATATCCATAAATCGGACGTTATTACCAGTAAGCAAATGAAATTTCTTATCGATGCTGCACGACAGGCAAAACAGGAAGAAGCCAAACCTGTCAGCAGCACCAATAGTGTCAAGGAGTTTTTTGAAGATTGGATAACAAAAAAATCTAAAGGGAAGGACGGATACTTTAAGCGCAGGTGGAAAACCACCGTAAATAATGCTTTAGAAATCTATCCATTGTTACGGTTTACTGATATTAACGAGGCTTTCTTTTCTGATTACGTGGAGAATCTGGCGGATGTAGAGCAGAATGTTAACAACACGATTAACGGAAAGGTCAAGCGAATGCAGCAACTATGCAGGGAGGCAATGAAATACGGATATACCGTAAATCCACATTTCAATGATTTCCGTTTCCCTGGTGAGAAATTACCACCGGTATACCTAACCTGGAAGGAGGTTGAAAAGATAGAACAGCAGGATCCGGACTTTTATTCTGATGCATTCCTTTTCCGGTGCTATACTGGTGTTAGATTCTCGGATATGAAAAACCTAAATCAATACATGATCCAAAAAAATGGAGGTAAGATGGTCTTAAGGTTTGATATCGTGAAGCAAAGAAAACACCACTTGATATTCCTTCCCAAACAAGCTTACAACCTATGGAAGCGGAATGACTTTAATTGGTCCCGTAATAGAAACCAGACCGAGAACGAGCAAATAAAGATCATCGCCAAGCGTGCCAAACTCAGGAGGCTTGTACAGATCATGAGGCACCGTAACGATAAACTAGAAGTAAAACAGTCCCCTATCTTCGATATCATAAGCACACACATGGCCAGACGTACATTTGCCAGGGAATGGTACGAACGGGGCGGGGATCTTAATAAACTTAGGGAGTATCTAGGACACGCTGAACTTGCAACGACACTGAACTATATAGGAGTAGAAAATGATGAGGTAAATAACGAGGCTAGTAGGTTGTTCGGGTGATATTACTTGATATTGTTCAGGTCTTCAATAAGCTCAATTATTCTATCTGGAAGGGAGTGGTTGTCACTTTCTTTTTTGAGTTGTTTGGCAATTCTTAAAAACTGGTCATTCTCAAGGACAAGGTCCCTGTAATGTTCATTGCTATGTGCAGCATCCCGGACAATGTCCTGTATGTATTTCTTTATATCTGATAATTCATTTTGAAGGTTCTTATATATAGATATATTAGGGTCTGATAATATTCCTGATGATTTTTTTATACCAAACAGATCCTTGAGTTGCTTAAAGTTCTCCCCTTTTGGCTCGCTTTTACCCAGCTCCCATTTTGACACACTTTGTGTGGACACTCCTAGGTATTTCGCCAATTCTGATTGGCTCCATCCTTTATTCTCCCTTGCGTTTTTTATCTGCTCAGGAAGTGATTTATCATAGGTTTTAGTCATTATTTACACTTTTGGTTTAAAAAAGTTGAATATTAGTTGTTTTTTAGTTGTAATACCTGTATGTTTGATACATGCTATAGACGCCATAGCACTCATAAAGGTTTTAATAATTTAAAATTGATATAAAAATGGTTGAAAAACAAGATTCTGAAAAGAGAGTTGCGCAGCAGGTAAGAATTTGGCTTTCCCCTGATGAATACGCCAAGCTTAATGAATTGAAATTCAAGGAAAAAAGGATTCATCAAGAGACAAGAGACTTCGCAAAGGAACTGATATTAGAAGGTATCAGTAAGAGGGATAAAAAATAGACATATTTTTTTGTCCTTATCATCAACTAAAATAACCTAAAATCAACCAAAAATACATCGTTATGGAAACTTTAACATATCTAGGCTATTTCCTAGCAGCCTGTTTCTCAATCCTATTTTTTGTGTTCAAACCAAGGAAAAGTAAAGGATGAGATTTTATTACAGATATCGGTCTGGATTTATGGCCATGGCAGTAAGTATGGCCTTATCCCTTGGTTTTGTGAGTGTGATATCCTCGTACGTTCCAGGAATTAAACTGGAAACACTAAGGAGAAAAGGAAGCCGTAGGGCCAGAAGGTTGTTTGACTTTGAATGGGAGGAGGAAGATGAATAGATTAAGCCTTAGACCCAAATCACAGGAGATCCTTTCTTTACTGGATTACATTGGCCTAAAGGACAATGTGAGGGTTCAGCTTAATAAACTCTCTCCTGATGTAATAGGCGAAATAGCTGGATACTTCAAATTGAAGGTATACACGCCTGAGGACCACCCAATGGATTTCTATTTCTGCAAAGGATATTTTGATCCTAGTGGTAGGGTTATTCCCACGAAGCGAAATTCAACTGGTAGTTTCTCCCTTAGCTCTGTAAGCAACCTGCCACAAGAAATATTCCTATGAAATGGAGTGGTACCGATAAGGTAATTATGAGAGTATACTACCCAATAAAAGGTATCGGATGGATGGTTAAGGTACTTGGTAGGAGTGAAAGCACTATCAGGAACCGAGCGACTAAAATGGGGCTTCAAAAGACCAACGAGTTTAAGAGAAACATTTACAGAGAGGTTTATGAAAACAGGAAACGTACTGGTAATAGAATACGACCAGCTTCCTTTGCTCGCAAGAGAACTTGCGGGGATGATCAGGAACGAAATTGAACGGGAAGACAATGATATTTATCTAACTGCCCGCCAGCTATCGGAACGTATACCAGCCATGAGCGAGGACAAGATTAAGCGCCAGATCAGGGCAAAAAAATACGGTAAGAAAATGAGTGACAACGGGGTACTTGTTGCCCGACCAAGTGAAGTTTTGAAATATAACAAACTCAATTGAAATGGACGCAATAGACAGAATAAAACATGAGCTTAGCGTGGAGGTGAAACAGGCTTTCCACCATATCAATTATGGCACTGAAAGGCTTGTCGAATTGGACATGATTGCCCAGAAGGCAGGAATGCAAGTGAACTGGCAAGACCAGTGCTTAAAGGAAATCCAGCCAGAGGACAGTGTTATCCTTAAGGTTGATTTTAACAGGCAGAAAGCATGAGATCCCAATCAAAGACCCTACGTGATGAATTCCTTATCGTATGGGGTGTTGTAGGAGGTTTAAGCAGCGTAACCACTGCCATCATTATCAAGTTAGCTACTTCCTATATCAAGGAGATTATTTTAACTATATCCTCAATATTATGACATCAGAAACAAGATCGGTCCTTACCGAAAAAGCGGTAAAGGAGATTATTCCTAACAGGTTGAAATGGTATAAGCAGTTAAGTCTAAAACCAGAGATGAAAAGAAAAATAATCTTGGTTTCAAAGAAATACGGACTTAATCCTGAAACCTTAACCAAAATAGTACATGGCTGAAATGACACTTATTACAGTAAAAGACAGGGTAGCCCAGAGGAACGGATTTAGAGACTGGTCCCATTTCCTTTTCAATAAGCCTACAATTGAAAAAGTTCTAATCTTCAGTGACCAAATAGCAGAGCTATATGCAATGAATAAGGCCGTGGAGGCAACCAAAAAAAGGGATAATGGCCAATAACATTTGGATAGATCACCTACAAAAGGTAGAAGAAGTAAGGGAGCTTCAGCGTAAGTATTTCGAGACCAAAAGCAAGTTGTACTTAGCAAAGTCAAAGGTTGCTGAGGTGGAACTGGATCAGATGACCAGGAATTTAAAGAAAATAGCAATTGAAAAAGGTATGTATAATTAGAGGGTAATATTTTTTTACCCTATTTATCAACCAAAAGTTGAATTTAGTTTATGGAAAGTTTGTATAGACAAAAGTACCAAGATAAAAAGCTAAGCTGGCTGTTGGAAAAAGCTCAAGAAGCCTTTAACAGGTATATCAGAAAGAGGGATAACAACAACCCTAGAAAGGGATTTTTCACATGTATATCATGCGGAAAGGTAAGGGATGAAAAGTACCTTCAAGCTGGCCACTATATGCCGGCAGGATCCAACGCTCCTGTAAGATTTGACGAAATGAACGTACATGGGCAGTGTGTAGAATGTAACACCTATCTGCATGGTAATCAGGAGGCATACAGAAGGGGCCTAGTAAGGAAGTACGGAGAAGAGGCGGTGGAGGATCTGGAACTTAAAGCCAAACAGATGTGGAAATGGTCCAGGCCTGAAATAATAGCAATCATTACAGATTACAGGGCAAAGGTGAAGGAGGTGAACTATGACTAATATGAATAGCAACGAAATTAGAATAGGAAACCTGGTTTACCCGAAAGGATCATCCACCCTATCCCATGTCACCGGAATCTTTGAAAACCTATGTTGCCTTTCTGGAATAAATAATAAATATTCCAAGCACTACCTGTTTGAACAAATCTCTCCTATTGAATTGTCAGAAAGTATACTGGAAAAATTCAAGTTCAAGAAAGACGAACATGGGTACTGGTGGATAGAATTTGATAGAAGGTACTTATCACTGATCCCTAGTCAAGATGGATATTGGTACCCTGTTCTGGTCCAATGCCCTGAAGTATCATCAGAGAGCGAGCAACATGTATCAATCAACAGGATCAAATACGCACACCAAATACAGAACCTGTTTTTCTCCATTTCACACCTAGAGTTAGTTTTTGAAACCAAAATACAGATAAATGAAAACGCTAAAAATTAAGCAAGACAATGTGGTAAATGCTTACCAGTCCGCTGATCAGGAGGGCAAAAAGCTTTTGGAATCCCTTTTCCCTGGACAATTCTTCTCCATGGAAGCGATCAAGACTTTTGAGGATCTATGCAGGATAGCCGGTGTAGATCCTAAAGACTATGAATGTGGTGACCCATTTCTAACTGCCTGTAATAAACTGCAGCTAATTTACCGTGTATTCAACCAAGGATGGGAACCCGACTTTTCAAACTTGTCAGAATGGAAATACTACCCTTGGTTCAAGTATAATGCGGGTTCCGGCTTCTCGTACTACGACTACGATTTCACGTACTCGGACACGGACGTCGGTGCCCGCCTTTGCACGGACACGGCCGAAAAGGCGGAGTACATAGGTAAAACCTTCGCTGACATTTACAACGATTTTCTAACCATCAAATAACCCATATCATGGATATCAAAGACCAAATCAACAGCTATGAGGATGCTTGCAAAATCCTCGATCGAAAGCCTCTTACCTTGGAAGAATTCTCATTCCTTCCAGAATCGGAAAGACAATCTTTTTATTCCCTTCACAGGATCCGAACTGGTATTGAGGCTATCAATGAAGGACATGTGTTTGATTGGAATAACTGGGATGAAAGTAAGTATTACCCATGGTGGGACCTGGAAACCTATAATGATGATCCTGCGGGTTCCGGCTTCTCGTACGGCGACTGCGCTTCCGCGGGCACGTGCGCGAACGTCGGTGCCCGCCTTTGCACGAGAACACGGGAACACTGTGGCCACATAGCGAAGGTGTTTTTTGAAGACTACCGCAACTGGATAAAGCAATAACAAACCAGGTTGTATACTGTCTGTGCTGTCCGTTCCGAGTGCAGGTTCCAGCTTCTCGTACAACGACTACGATTACACGAACACGAACACGAACGTCAGTGCCCACCTAAGCAATTCCATGACAGTATAGACCTTGCCAACAGTGCAAAAAATCACGAGTACAGAAGGGGCTTTGGTATCAACAGAGAACAAGACCCTAAAACAGCAAAGGCAATGAAGAGACTGAATAATCTATTTGATAAAGTGGTAAGCATGGAAAACCTTCAGCTAGCAGATCAATTGGCCAGTAAGGGAAGTCAAAGCAATACGGGGTGAAGGTTCATAGGGAGAACCAAGAATCAAACCTTATACTTCTTCATCGGATGTTACTGGACGGATCATTTAGGACCTCAGAATACGACACCTTTAAGGTTTACGAGCCAAAGGAACGTGAAGTATTCCGTCTTCCCTACTTCCCTGATAGGATTGTCCACCACGCCATTATGAACATCTTAGAACCGGTATTTGTATCCACCTTTGCGGCTGATAGTTACAGCTGCATCAAAGGGAAGGGAATACATGCAGCTCAAAGGGCCGTGATGAAAGCCCTCAAAGATGTACCAGGTACAAAGTATTGCCTAAAGATGGACGTAAAGAAATTCTACCCGTCCATTGACCATGAGATCCTAAAAACCCTGCTCCGGAAAAAGATTAAGGACACTCGGTTACTATCCTTACTGGATGAGATCATAGACAGCACCCCTGGCATTCCAATAGGGAATTATCTGAGCCAGTATTTTGCAAACTTCTACCTCACCTATTTTGATCACTGGGTAAAGGAAGTGCTGAGAGTAAAACACTATTTCAGGTATGCTGATGATATGGTAATCCTTGCTGACAATAAGCCTTATCTACATCGGCTCCTATCGGAAATAAGCACCTATATGAATGACCGGTTAAAGCTACAGGTTAAATCCAATTACCAGGTATTTCCAGTGGAGTCCAGGAGCATTGACTTTTTAGGATACAGGTTTTACCACTCCCATACCCTACTCAGGAAATCAATCAAGAAAAGCTTTGCCAGGAAAATTGCCAAAGGTGCCTCCAAACAGGTTTTAGCTTCCTATATGGGTTGGGCCATTCATTGTAACAGTAATCACTTAATTAAAAAATTAACAAATGACCGCGCAAAGATTCAGTGATTTTGGGATAAAGTCCCCATCACAGGTTTTCACTGGGGATAAGGTTAAAATATTCAGGATCCTAAACAGGGAGATACAAGTATGTGACTATCGTATTGAGCCTTCCAAGTATTCCGAGGGTGGTAAATGTCTCTACCTTCAGATAGACGTGGAGGGTGTTAAGTCAGTGGTATTTACCGGGTCCAATCACTTGATACAACAGATTGAAATGGTACCCAAAACAGGCTTCCCATTCAACACAACCATTATACAAGAAGATCAGCGCTTTGAATTTACTTGATATGAGACTAACACAAAAACAAGAAAAGGTAATCCAGTTCATAGTAGATGGACGTGGAGAAATTACGATATCAGAGGCGGTAACCTTAATAGGTGACCAATACCACAACCAATCAAAGTATGTGGGCGAAACCCTAAGCAGGATGGTTCGTAGGGGTGTCCTTTGCCGTGTTCGTAGGGGTGTGTATAAGCTGGCCACAAAGGTTAGTGGTAAAAAGGATACGTATGTGGTCAGTCCATCACAAACGAGGTTATTTGAACAAGTGGAGGCCGCATCATGACTAGAGAAGCATTGATAAATTTTTCATCCAGCAAGTCACTTTCAAGACTATACGTTGATTCTAGAGGAAAACTTTGCTTTGATGAGGAACCAAAATTTTTCTACATCGATCTTTTTTGTGGTGCGGGTGGAGTGAGTTCAGGTATAGTTAGAGGCGGTGGTAAGGTAATATATTGCATTAATCATGACCCCCTGGCCATCGCAAGCCACAGAGCTAACTTGCCTGGTGTATTCCATGCTACTGAGGATATAAGAACATTTAATTTGACCCCATTAATTAGGGTAGTTGAATTTATCCGGAAGAAGAATCCAGGCGCCTTTATCTGCCTGTGGGCTTCTCTGGAATGTACCCATTTTAGCAAAGCAAAAGGTGGTGAACATAGGGAGGCTGATTCCCGGACTTTGGCTGAACACCTTTATCGGTACATTGATGCACTCGACCCTGATTACATTGATATCGAAAATGTTGTGGAGTTCATGAGCTGGGGACCACTTAGAATGAAGTGTGCCAAAATGCATAAACATAAGTGTGATCTCAGCTTTGACAGCCGATTTGCTTACCAGTATGAAAAGAAAAAAAGGGGTAAAAAGAAAAGAATAGCTTGCGAGGAATATCATCCGGATAGATGCGAGTTGAAAATGAAGCATATCCCTCATTACAAAATGGTACCTAAATCACGGGATAAGGGTAGGGATTACGTTAGATGGTTCCAGGATATTTGCGAACGGTTTGGTTATGACTATGATTATAGGATCCTGAATAGTGCTGATTATGGTGCAGTGACAGCACGTACACGGTATTTCGGACAATTCAAAAAACCTTTTCTTCCATTCACTTGGCCAAAGGCGACTCACGCAAAGAACCCAAAAAATGAAGGTCTTTTTGGTAGTTTAAAGCCCTGGAAAGCTGTTCGGCCAATGCTAGATCTAGAAGATGTGGGGAGGAGTATTTTTGGCCGGAAAAAAGAACTATCTGAAAACACGCTGAAAAGGATATATGCCGGTTTGGTGAAGTATGTAGCTGAAGGAAAAGAGCCGGAATTCATTATGAAATACCTTTCCAACGCTCTTAAGACCGGTATTTCAAACCCTGTAGATTTGGATAATGTGGCTCCGACCGTTACCACTCAGAACCGATTAGCTTTTGTTAATGCTCAATTTATAGCAAAACACTTCTCTGGAAAGCCGCATCAAAAAGTACATCCATTAAGTGAGCCGGCCAGAACAATTACAACGTCAGCAAATCAAAGTCTAGTTTCTACCGAATTTCTATTGAAGTACCATGGGACAGGTGATAATGTTCTCCCTATGTCAGGGCCTTCAAGTACAATTACGACTAAAGATAGGATGGCAGTTATTTGGCTTGATAAGCAATTCCGTAGCGAACTAAATCACCAAGACATAGATCGACCTGCAGGTGCAATTATGACAAATGACAAGCATTGTAAAATGACTGCCGTTTGGGTTGATAAGCATTACAGCGGTAAACACAATCACCAATCAGCTGATATGCCTTTAGGATCTATTTTAACAAAAGACAAATACGCAAACATTCAATGCTTTGTCATGAATCAGTTTTCTGGTGGTGGTCAACATAGTTCAGTAGATAAACCTTTAGGAGCAATCACAACAGTACCGAAATCTAATGTAATCCAAGCTGAAAGGTTCCTTTTCAACCACAATTACAGTAACGGTGCAACAGATATCGATAGCCCGGCACCAACCTTATTGGCTAGCAGAAAGCATTACTATTTGCTCAATCCACAATACCAGTCCAAAGGAGGTGACATTGACCGTCCATGTTTCACTCTTATTGCCCGTATGGACAAAATGCCTCCATATTTAATGGAAGCTGACAAAGGTGAAGGTGATGCGGCCATAATCATATACGAAGATGACTGTGAAACAATGAAGAAAATTAAGCTTTTCATGGCCATTCACGGAATATGTGATATTAAAATGAGGATGCTTAAAGTGCCAGAGCTTTTGAGGATTCAAGGATTTGGAGATAAATATATTCTGAAAGGTACCCAAACTGACCAAAAACGGTTCATTGGTAATTCCGTGGAAGTAAACTTGGCGAAATCTAAAGTTGCTGAAAGGATTAGGGTGTTTCAAGAAATGTATAGGCAATACCAAAACCAGCATGTAGCATAAAAGAAAATAAATCAAAATCAAAAACATGGACTATAGAAAATTAATCCTATCCGGCAATCTAGTATCAGATGCCGAGGTAAAGCAGAGTGAAAAAGGAAATTGGACGGCTTTTAAAATAGCCTGTAATCCAACGAAAGAAGAAACGGTGTACTACTCCATAGCCATCAATGGAGATAAGCTTGCAGAGTGGCTAAAAAAGGGTAAAAAGGTAGTAGTAGAAGGTACTCCCCATGTGGAGGCAAAACAGAACAAGTACAATGTAACTGAAATTTACCATTCCGTGAAGAATGCACGGGTAACCATGATGTAGTATGCAAGTAACAAAAGAACAATTTCACGGGAATGACATGTCCCGAGAAGAAGCGGAACGCCTGTACAACGAGAACTCAAAAGAAGCTCAGTCATTAGGTAGAAGATCAATCCGGGAAATGAGGAAAAAAGAAGGTGCACCCAGTTTTTCTATGAGAATTAAAAAAATGTTTAACGTTAAAAATCAAGTAAAATGAACTGGAAAGAAATGAAAGAATTTTGCGAAAAACTTAATGAAAATCAGTTAAGTAAGAATGTAGTATTATGGAGGGAGGATGAAGCAATCACTGATATTCACCCAATGCAACTAGAAGAAGATCATTACAGAGAACATGACTCCATCTATTGTATGCCTGAATCAGAAGCAAGGGAAATCGTAAAAGGTGAGCCGGAGTATCCAAATGGGTTAAGCGACATGAAAAAGGTTTATGAAAAAGGGCATCCTATTTTATGGGAGAAATTTTAACTCAAAATGTACAAACAGATGAATCCAAGAGAATTAAGAATAGGAAATCTATTTCGTGACCGCCAAAGTGGTGATATCATTGAGGTAGTTGAATTGAATGAAAACACTATAACCTTTGATGCAGGTAAGTGCCTTGAATCCGGGTGGCAAGCGGAGCCAATAGCATTAACAGAAAAGTTGTTACCGAAACTAGGGTTTATATGGTGTACTGGTAGGCATGGCGAATATTACATGCATGAACAACAGGAGTTGTTTAGGGTTTGGAGACATTCTGAAGGTTCATTCGGAATTGGACGAAAAGACTTGGAATCAAAAGATAGAGAGTTTAATACTCACTGGATGACATTGAATTGTAAGTATGTTCATCAGTTGCAAAACCTATTTTATGACATTACAGAATTAGAGCTATATGTAAAGGAGGTTAAAAATGGCTAAGTACAGACACGTACATTGCGAGTTCTGGAATGATGAAAAAGTAGAGCTAGAGATGACACCAGAGGATAAGTACCTCATGTTGTATTTACTCACCAATGACAGGACGAATAGCATAGGGATATACCCTATTACATTCAAGAGAATGGCTTACCAAACAGGATATAGTATGGAGAGTGTTAATAACATTGTGGAAAGACTTGAGAGATTGAACTTAATAAAGTATGACCATGACCACAAAGAAATTTGCATTCTAAATTGGGGAAAATGGAACCTGAAAAAGGGAGGAAAACCGGTGGAGGATGCAATCAAAGTCGATCTTCAAACGGTTAAAAATAAGTCGTTTATATCAATTTTACTTGATAGTATTGATAATAAAAAACTTGTTCAAAAGGTGATTAGTGAACTTGGTCATCACGATACGTCCACGATACGTCCACGATACGTGGACAAAACTGAAACTGAAACTGAAACTGAAACTGAAAAGGAAAACAAAACTGAAACTGAAAAGGAAAACCAAAAAGAAAAAAGGGAGGCGGATAAACCGCCTATCTATGAATCCTTATTAAGTTATAGTTTTAAGTTATTTTCTGAAAGTTCAATAGAGGGTGTTTTCTTTGAAAAAATGAAACAGCTACATGAACTGAATGATGAACAGGTTTCTGAAGCTTTTGTTAAATGGAAAGCTAAAAAAGAAGCTGTTGGAGAAGAGTTTAAAACGAAAAAGCATTTGAAAAATTCTTTCAATAAATTCCTTGATTACAATGCTAAAGAATTTAAATCAAGTGGAGGGGCCTCTAGTGAAAGTTTTGAGGACTTAGTGGCTGAAATGGAACGCCATGCGGCTAAGACAGAAGGGAGGAGGTTATGAACAATCAAGAATTGACAGAGGCTAGAAAGCTTCTATTGAACTGGTTGGAGAACAAACTACACGCCTATTCCGGTCTTAGGCAAAAAGAGAAGATGTCCAAGCAAGAGAAAATGGAATGGCCCATCATAACAGAGGGTGCGTACAAAGACAAGGCGTGGATGACTATTGGGAGGCTTGATCTAATCCTTTCCCGAGGGTGTAGTGGAGATTACGGTGATTTTACAAGCCTAAATAGGAACACTCTTCGGTCATGGGTCAATCAATTCTACAGGGACAACCAGAATGACCTGGACAAGGAAATGAGAAAAGAAATAGCTAAAACTAGGTCAGAAAGGGAAAAAGAGGTGGAATACTGGTACGAACTAGGACTTAGGAAATTCAAGGAAACTTATACTAGACTTAAGGGAGAACTGAAAGGAAAGGAGGATATATCCTATCACTCCATACCTCAAGACATAGAGTACGCTGATGTGTGGTGGAAGGTGTTTGAAGAGGCTGGTTTGATTGGCTGTACCCCTGAGATAATGGACGGTATGTTGAAAGCTCAACAAAGGCAAATGGATGCAGAGGTAAACAACAATAAAGAATTCCACACCACAGTACATCCTATGAGCGTTACCAAGCGAGTGAATAATATTCTCGTGCGTATGGAGGTAGCCAAGTGGATTATGCAGGATGTTGATATTGATGATTTGTTCAGAGAGTTTAAAGTCGAATCAATTAGGAAAAGAAATTTTTTCTCTGATTTATCAACTAAAAGTTGATATTAGTTTAAATAAAGTTGATATTTAACACAACAATCGTAGTAGATATGCCTACCATAAACACAAAGCAAGTCAAAGTCCCATGGGTGACACCCGCTAGAAAGAGTAAGAAGAGCTGGGGTTTTGATACACAATTCTACAGAAGAAAGAAATGGATTAATCTGCGTAGATTCTTCCTATCAAGAAACCCTTTCTGTGCTGAATGTGAGAAGAATGGGGAGTTAATAAGTGCTACTGTTGTTGATCATAAAATACCAAGAAAGGAGCGAAAAGATCTGGAATATGAGCTTGATAATCTACAAGGATTGTGCGAATCATGCCATAATTCAAAGAGTTCAAGAGAAGGGAGGGGCGGTCAAAATTCTAAAAATGGCCCTTCCCTGAACCGATGAGCTTCCTTTTTTTCACACACATGCAAATCTGACAAATTGAAATACCATGGCAGGAGGAAGACCAAGACAACCGGACGAGCTGAAAAAACTGAAAGGAACTTTGCAACCATGCAGGGTCAATCAGGAAGCCCCTAAGACATTACCGGGAATACCGGAAGTGCCCTCTGGCCTTGACCACATGGGAAAAAAGGCATTTAAGGAAATCTGTGAAGACCTTTACCAAATGAAGGTCATAACCACCCATGACAGGCATATTCTTTACCAAGCTGCTGAGGCGCTAAGTGATTACAGGAGGTACAAGAAAACCTTGAAAAAAGTAGGTGAGGTTTACGAGAACACCAACCGTAAGACCGGCATCACCCATTACCATGCCCGTCCAGAAGTGAAGATGAAGAAGGATGCATGGGAACAATTTCACAAATGTCTTACCCAATGTGGGCTTACCCCAAGTATGAGGGCTAAGGTTAAGGTAGTGAAGAAGGAAGAAGAGAACCCTTTTGAAGCAATGATGAACAGTTGATGCAAGCAGTTGACCAGTACATATCGGAAGTACAGAGCGGTGAGATAGTTACCTGCAAATGGGTGAAGCTTGCAGTAGAGAGACACTTGGATGATTTGGAGAATGGTGGAGAGCGTGGTTTGGTTTTCGATCCGTCAGCAGGTGAAAGGGCCATCAAGTTCTTTTCTTTCCTGAAGCACTACAAAGGGTCATACGCAGGTAAGCCCTTTGAGCTGTTACCATGGCAGCAGTTTATAATCTTCGTTCTTTATGGCTGGAAACTCACATCAGGAGAACGTAGGTTTAGGTATGCTTACGTGGAAGTGTCAAGAAAAAACGGAAAGACCACATTCGCTTCCGGTCTTTCCCTTTATTCGCTGATAATGGACAGGGAGGATGGAGCAGAGGTGTATACATCGGCTACCAAGAGGGACCAGGCGAAGATTGCTTTCAATGATGCCAAGGCCATGACCGAGAAGTCCCCCCATCTTGCCAAGTACATTGATGTTTACCAACATAACCTGCATGTGCTCGCCACCCACTCCAAGCTTGAGCCGCTTAGCTCAGACCAAAATACCCTTGATGGACTTAACCCCCACTTCGCCCTGGTCGATGAATACCATGCCCACAAAGATGATGGCCTATACAACGTACTGAAATCCGGCATGGGGTCCCGGACACAACCCATGTTGTTCACAATCACCACAGCAGGATTCAATAAGATGGGACCATGTTACGCTCTTCGTAAGACCTGTACGGAAATACTGGAAGGTGTAAAGCAGGATGATAGCCAATTTGCCATCATATTCACGCTTGATAAAGACGATGATTACACGGACGAAAAGGTATGGATCAAGGCAAACCCTTCACTGAACCATTCTATTTCCATCCAATGGCTTAGACAGGAAGTGATTCAGGCAAAAAACAACCCTACACAGCTGGTCAATCTGCTCACCAAGAATTTTAACGTTTGGACGGATGCATCAGAGGTATGGATAGAGGATAAGAGATGGTTAGAGTGTGCTGGGGAAATTGACCAAAACGATTTGGAATATGATCCGGCCTACGGAGGTCTTGATCTTGCAGCTGTCAGGGATATCAATGCCTTTTCCCTGGTATTCCCAGTGGAAACCGTAGGAAAGTACATGACACTTACCTGGTACTGGATACCTAAGGAAACCATGATGGAACGAATTAACCGAGACGGTGTGCGATATGATCTATGGGTAGAAGAAGGGTGGATTATCGAGACAGAGGGGAATGTAACCGACTACAGGAAGATCAAACAGGACATCATGGATTTATGTGAACGATTCAATGTAGAAAAAATAGCCTTTGATCGCTGGAACTCAAGCCAGCTGATTATTGAGTTAACAGAAGAAGGGCTCGAGATGTATCCATACGGACAGGGGTTTGCCAGTATGTCACAACCTACCAAGACCTTGGAAACTTGGATCATGTCCCAGGATATTGTGCATGACAGTAATCCAGTGACCAGGTGGATGCTGGGCAATGTGGAATTAATGAGGGATGCAGCGGGGAATATTAAACCAGATAAGGCGAAATCCCAGGAGAAGATTGACGGAATAGTATCCATCATCATGGCCATTGGTGTAATGCTGGCCGATGGTGCGGACATGGCCAATACCGGTCCATCCAAATACGACAAAGAGGAAGGGGGCCTCATTTCCATATGACAGAGGAAATGATGTTGGTCCCCAAGAGGGTTTTAAAGATGGTGTCTGTGGATGGGTTTATCAGCTGCTACTATTCGATGATGAAAAACAGAAACACAAGGGAAGAGGCGTATGAATCCTGTGAAGATCTGCACGAAAAGTACTTTGGAAGGCGGAAATACAGCGGATTTGATTCTTTTAAAAAGATTTTATATCGTAAAATAAACAGAAAATGACACCTCAAATCATTCTAATAGTCATACTTGGAATGTTGATCTACAGCAAGATCAAGCGTTCCAACCAGTCAAAAAAGCACCAACAGGAGCTTTTTAATATCATTTTGGGAGAAATCATACTCATAATCTTACTGATATGGGGAGGTTTCTTTAATTCATTGTGGCCATGGTAGCCCTTTACGCTGTTACCAGTCAATGGCATGGATGGCTAATTGACATTCATAGATCCGATACGGGGGATAAACTTTTTACTATGATTTTCCCACCGGAGGGATGCTAATCGCATAAGAAGGTGGATTTTTTAAACTTTTTTTCAACAAAGGGAACAATGTCCCCCCTAATTGGAAAATCATTACCCTAAAATTGGGTAATGAAAATTCAAAAGACCATAATCAGTGCCGGAAGGACAATACTTAGAAGTGTTGGAGACACTGTTTCCAGTATTTCTGGATTGATCACTCCCGAAGGATGGTTAAAGGATTATTTCATGATGGGCATTGCTTCCAGTGGAGTGCCTGTCAATGAAAAAAGTATCAACCAAATAACCGCTTGGACTTCAGGTGTTAGGTTGATTGCAGAGACCATAGGCTCTTTGCCCTTACAAAATATAAGAACAAGTGGCGATAGGCATATAAAAGAGAAGTCCGACATATGGTTTTTGATGGCCAGAAAGCCTAACAGCTTCATGACCTCTAATATATTCTGGGAACTGGTTGCAAAGTACTGTATCCATCGTGGAAATCACTTTTCGGTAATCATCAGGAACAATGACTATAAGGTTCAGGAGGTAATTCCAATACATGAGGACAGGTCTGTAGATGTGATATTCTCCAACAACAGGAAATACTACCGTATATCCGGCATTTCTGAGATTCTTGACCAAGATCAGGTACTTCACTTTATGGCCCTTGGGGATGGAATCAAAGGGATTTCACTGATTGAATACATCGCCACGAGCGCGGGGATTACCCTTGCTTCGCAGAAGAACGAAGCAACTTTCTTCAAAAACGGCTCCCAGCTTCAAGGGGTATTGGAACACCCTAAGCAATTAAAGAAAGAATCAGCGAACAGGTTGCGAAAAGACTGGCACCAGATCTACCATAATCCAGAGGGAAGTGACAACAGGGTAGCCATTCTGGAAGAAGGTATGACCTATAAAACAATCTCCATTGATCCTGCAGCCGCTAAGTTGCTCGATACATTGAAGAAAGGAAATATTGACGTGTCTCGAATTCTTAGACTTCCGCCATATATGCTCATGGAAATGGACGGAGCGACCTATTCCAACATCGAGCACCAAGGTCTTGAGTTTGTCAAATACACTCTTACTACCTGGTTATCCAGATTTGAGCGTGAGATGTGGGACAAGCTTTACACGGAAAAAGAAAAGCGTTCGGATGAACTAAAATGGAAGTTCAATGTAGAAGGGCTCCTAAGAGGTGATTTCAAAACACGAATGGAGGGTTACCGGGTGGCGATAAATGCGGGGCTTAAATCTCAAAATGAATGCCGGGCCCTAGAGGATATGGATCCTTTCGAAGGAGGTGACAGGCGATGGATACAAATGAACATGATGCCCCTTGACAAGGCCGACCAGATTCTAAACAGGTCTACAATCGAAGAACTACTCAAAAAAGCACAGGAAAATGAAGAAGCCAATAATTAGATATTTCGAGCCTGAGATAAGGGCTGTCAATGAAGAAGAAAGATCTGTGGAATTTGTGATTTCCACTGAGCAGCCCGACACCTATGGTACGGTGTTCCTGGCGGATGGTGCAGAAACGGAGCGGTATTCGAAAAACCCCGTCTTTACCTACCAACATGATGATTGGAGCAGCGACCCGGACATTGTTTTGGGTACATCCGAAATCAGGCAGGAAGGTAAATCATGGGTTGCCAAGGCATTTTTTGAAAACCCAGAGGAGACAAAGAACGAACTGGCGGATAAGGTTTTCAGAAAGATAAAGGCACAGACCCTTAGAATGGCTTCCATTCTTGCAGTGCCTACAGAGGGATCGTTCGGGGCAAGTGACAGAGGTGAAGACCCTGACCTATTCTACTTCAGGAAATGGGAATTTTTTGGGTGGTCCGTGGTGGTCCATGGTTCCAATCCGGGAGCGCTGGCCAGAAGTGCAGAGGAAATAAAGTTTATCGAGGAACATACTCCCGATCAAGATAAAAATCAAAGAGTGTCATATGACGACTTTGACGCTCGAATCTTCAACATAAACAAATCAATAACAGGATGAAACGAACATCAAAAGTAATCATCGAAGAGAGAGCAGATAAATATGATGCTCTGGAAGCCTTGAACCAAAAGCGAAAGGACGAAAAAAGGAACTTCACGGAAGAGGAAGTCACCGAGTTTGAAGACTTGGAGAAGGATATCAGCAGCCTAAATGAAGAGCTACGGACGGTTCAGGCTCAGGAAAAAGCGGACGCCATTGCAGCAGCCCGTCAGGCAGGAAATCCGGTAAACAAAAGTTTTTCGGAGAAGGAAGAAAAGGATATGTCCCAATATTCTTTGCGTAAAGCCCTGTTGTCACTTACTTCTCGACATGAAAAGCTAGAAGGTATCGAGCTGGAAATGCAACAGGAGGCAGAGAAGGAAATGAGGCAATTCAGTAAGTCTCTTAGCGGTGACTCTATCGCCATTCCTTCCCATATGATGGGCAGATTGTTCGCAAAGCGTGACATGACCGCTACCGGTGGTACTGACGGTAACCAGGGAGGCCTTACCATCGAGAACGAGGTAAGGGGATATATCGAGGCTCTTCGTGAAAGGTCGTTGGCCCTTCAGTTGGGCTGGGACTTTATCCCTGGTCTTGTAGGCAACTTTGATATGCCAAGGGAAAATGCCTTGTATACTCCCGGATTCAAGACGGAGAATGCAGCAGCGGATGAAAGCAATCCTACCCTGACAAAGGTTTCTTTTGCGCCAAAAAGGGCAACTGGTTTTGTGGACATTTCCAAACAGCTTCTTATCCAAAGTGCTGTGGGTATCGAAATGCGAATTCGTACGCAAATCCTTAGAGGACATGCTGAGCTTCTTGACAGGGTGATCTTCAATGGAGATTCAGGCGAAGATGAGCCAGTAGGTATATTGAATGATCCTGATGTTACCGGTGTGGCCATCGGTACGAATGGTGGTGCCATGACCAAAGCCACCTTGGATGAACTTATCCAAGTGATCGAGGAAGCAAAAGCCTGGAACGACAACACCCGTTTTGTCACCTCTCCTATCGGTAAGCGTCACATGAAGAATGTGAACATCGATTCAGGTTCCGGAAAGTTCCTTTGGGAACGAGGTAACACCTTGGACGGTGTGGAGGCGTTTGCAACTACCCATGTACCAAAAGACCTTGCCAAAGGAACCGGTACAGATCTTACCGCTTTGATCGGTGGTGATTTCAGGGGTGGACTTGCCGGACAGTGGGGCGGTACAGAAATCACGGTAGATCCTTACACCCAAGCGGTGAACGGCCTGGTTAGGTTTGTTCCTTGCCAGTATGTGGATTCCCATGTGATCAATCCGAACCTTTTCAAGGTAATCAAGGACATTGATCCTGCATAGTTAACGGGCCTTCGGGCCCATTAAACCCTTAAATCATGCCAAAAATCAAAGTAGAGATAGTAAAACCAATTGGAGGATTGGGGTATTTCAAGGGAGATACCGCAGAGATCGAGCAGAAAGAAGCCGATAAATACCTCAAAAAGGGAATGGTAAAAGCGGTTATGGAAGGCGCTAAAACCACTGTAACGGTCAAAAAAGAGGCCGCTAAAGGCAAAAAGTAATGGAAATAGTAGGATTCAAACTGAAATCGAAGGACTTCACGGGAATTTTAACCCGTGATGAAGCGAAGGAGCACCTTCGTATTCCTGCCCCTGACACTTCGCAGGATGACCAAGTAGACCTTTACATGTCCGCGGCCATCGCCCATGCTGAAAGTGAAATGGAAAGGAAGCTCAGTTTGACCACCTACGAATTCAAGATAAAGCCCGAAAGGATATCCTTTGCCCTGCCCTATCCGGATTTTAAGTCTATCAGTAAGATGGTATCGGTTTCGGGTGGTACTTCTACCACTCTTTTCGAAGAAGGCCAGCCTGGTGACCTTTCCGATTTCATGGAAGTGGACGACTTCAGGGAGTTGGCACAGTTGACCATATTGGATTACCCGGAGGACTCGGATTACCTGGTGATCACAGTAAGTTTCCAAATGGATCCTTTGCCGCTGAATGTGCTTCAAGCCATAAAGATGATCATCTACCACTGGTATGACAACAGAAGCGAAGTAGAAGTGGGCAGGACGGCCAATCAGGTCCCCATGGCTGCCAAGCGTGTGTTTGAACTCGAACGTTTTTACAGGTTCTGATATGGCGTTTGACAAGTTCATAGAATTCTCCCAACCGGTAACGGTAAAGTCAGCTTCAGGAATGGAAACGACCACTTTCCAGAAGCTTGATATCCCCAGTTACGGGGAACTGGTCACCAAGCCGGGCGGAGAGAAAAACGAGGGAAAGCAACTGGTAGCCAGTAGGCAGGATACCTTTAGGATCAGGTACAGAGCTGACATAAATGAAACATTCATTATGGAAGTCCTGGGAACAAAATACGATATCTATTGGATTGAGCCTGAAAACAGACGGGCATATATCCAGATCACCGCTACAAGGAAGGACAATGATAGGTAACTCCATATACGCACTGTTAATGGCCAATCCTGTAGTAGACACTTACGTATCTGACAGGATATATCCGGTACAGGCACCGCAGAGGGACATGGGCAACCTGATCATTTATGGGATTGCCGGAACCAAACCAGAGGAGACCAAGCAGGGTCCCAGCAAGGAAGACTGGGTAATGGTGGACATAGTGGTCTATTCAAAGGACTATGACGAGATGCACACCATTGCAAAGGCCGTGCGTGAAGCTCTGGACTATCAGAACGGAACCATTGCCGGTAATGAAATATCCAATATCGTATTTGAGGATTACAGTGATTCCTGGCAGACAGACCGGGAATGTTATGAAGGATTATTGCAGTTCACAGTCATATCGAAACCATGAAAGTAAAACTCTTAACAGACATCAAATCCAAATCACTCAAACGGGTAATCCTGAAGGGTGAAGAGGTCACGGCCGAGGATCTAGTGGCAAAGGTCTGGATCAAAAAAGGCTATGCAACGGAAGTTCAACCTACTAAAGACAAAAAATCATGAGCTACAACGGAACACAAATACTGATCAAGCTCGCCACGGAAGCCATCCTCGGACAGACCAGCTCCAACCTGGACCATACCTGGGACATGATCGAGACCACCACGAAACAGTCTACGGCTCGGGCTAAGACCTACGAGACGGGGGAAAACGGGTGGACGTCATCTTGTGAAACCAAACTAAACATCACTGAAGGGACGGCGCTGAAAGAATTAATGGACGCTGCCGACTTAGGAACCGCCCACGACTTTGAATCCGGTTCGGGAGTAGTGGACAGCATGACCACCACGGGACAGGTGCTGATTTCTGGAATCAGTATTTCAGAACCCCAAAATGATGTAATCACAGTGTCCTACACCCTTCAGGGAACAGGGCCGGTAACCAGAACAATTGAAGCAGTATGATAAAGGAAGTCAAATTCAATGGGGAAAAGAAAACCTTGAAGCTTGGATATAAAGCTATCAAGGCAATGTCGGACGCCCAGAAAAAAGGGATGTCTGAAATGGAGGTAATGGAGACAGCTGCTTTAGCTGGGTTTCAGTCTGCAGATAGGTCAGAAGGCCGTGACCTTACCACTCATGAAGAGTTGTTGGACTGGCTTGAAGAGGATGATGATTTCTTTTGGGAAATACAAAAAGCCCTTGAGGAATTTAGCGAAAATTTTTCCAACCGGGCGAAGGCGAAGGAGGAGAAAGGATAACACTGGACCAGTACCTGGACGATTGTCTAGGTGCTGCCGTCCAGATGGGTGTATCATATTCCGAATTCTGGCAGATGTGCCCGGAAGAATTCAAGGCTATCGAGAAAATTTGGGAAAGGAAGTACAGGGAACAAATGGAACTATGGAGGTTACAGACCTATTACCAGGCGGCCCACTTCTTTGACCCTAAGAAACCCACTCCTACCCCGCAGAATTGGCACCCGTTACCCTGGGACAAACAGAAAAAGAGCGAAACGCCTTTTTACACCATAGAGGAACGGATAAGGATTTTCAAAGAAAGAGGTAGAGAAGATTGGATACCTAAACACTGGTGGAATGAGCTTGGAAGTGCAGGGTCTGGAACAATGGACCAAGGAAATGAAGGGATTGCCGGAAAAGCTGAAGCGTAAAAAGCTGCTACAGCTGATCCGTAAAGTCACTGGCCCCGTAGAGAAGGCCGCTAAGCTTGAAGTCCAGATGATAGAAAGACGGGCATGGACAGAAGAAGGGAGGGCGACTACCGGAAACCTAGAGGCTTCAATCGGAAGGATCAGAGGTAAATCCAAGGAGTTTCCCAACATCCAAGTAGCACCAAGGGCGAAGGGAAAGTTTCAAGGAGGGCATGGTCATTTGGTTCATTTCGGAACCAAGAAGCGATATGGAAGCGCACGAAGAGGGTTGAGCGGAAGGTATTACCGTGGGGCCGTAAAGCCAAATCCATACATGAAAAGGGCATTTGACAAGACGTTTAACCAATCCCGTGCCCAGTTCGAAAAGGACATGGCCAGATATTTACAACAGGAGCTTAATAAGCTCGAAAAAATGAGAGCAAATGGCGTTAGCTAATGTAAACCTAAAATTTGGTGTAAACCTTAAAGACTTTTCCAGCAAGCTCCAAAATATGGAGAAGAATGTGGAGAAGTTTGGAAATAACCTAAAGAAGGTCGGTGGAGGTCTTACAAAGGGACTTACTGCCCCGATTATTGGAGCTACAGCAGCAGCTACAGCATTAGCCATAAAGGTCGGTGGAGTAGCGGACAGGCTTTTGGACCTTGAACAGATCACCGGCATTAGTACGGACTCGCTTCAGGAATATCAGTATGTGGCCAATCAAGCAGGTGTAAGCACCGAATCCGTAAGTGCGGCAATGGAAGGGTTGACCAGGAGGATCATGGACCTTGAAGAACCTTCCAATAAAGCGGGGATAGCCCTTAAAGAACTGGGAGTGTACGTGAGAAATGCCAACGGTGAACTGAGGACGGGCGACCAGATAATGGACGATGTGATCAATTCATTAGCTGACATGCAGAACCCCGTAGAACGCAATGCTTATGGCGCCAAGATATTTGGAGGAGCATGGAAAGATATGGCTCCTATCCTGAGTATGGGTACCAAAGGTATCAAGGCGGCACGGGAAGAGGCTCATCAACTAGGTATTGTCATGTCCAAGGATAGTTTGAATGGATCAAATGCATTTAGAATGTCCGTTGATAGACTGAAAGCTACTTTTGATGGTTTGTTAAATCAAATGGGAGCTTCATTCGCCCCTATGCTCAATGACACCATCATACCTTTGATCGATGACTTTGTTGTCCCCGCTTTCAGGGCTTTTGCTGGATTTATAAAGAGGATCACGGACGGGTTTAATTCCCTTTCCCCGGTAGTCAAGAACATTGCTTTAGTAGTCACCGGGTTGGTTGCCGCCGTAGGGCCGTTGCTGACAGGGTTGGGAGTACTTACTATGACAGTAATTCCAGCCCTTAAAACTGGTATAATGGTGCTGACCACAGTGTTTTCACCGTTGGTACTAAAAATAGCTGCAGTAGTAGCCATAGTTGGTGGTCTTGCCTTAGTAGTAAAGGGAGTTATTGACAGTTGGGAAACAGTTAAGACTTATTTTAGTCAGTTGTGGGACAGGATAAAGCTATTTTTCATAAAGGGAGTGGCAGGAACATTGGAGGTGTTCAATAAATTCACCTCTGCAATTGGGCTGGATTTCTCGGACACTATAGACGGTCTTAGAGAAAAGTCAAAAGGAATGCAGGAAGCCCTGGACGCTCAGCCAGTGGTCACCCTAGGCGATGTGTTTTCAGAGGTGGGAAGTAGTATTATGAATACATTCACCTCTCTTAAAGATAGTGTAACCAGCTCTATGAGCACTACCAGAGAGGAGGTTACTAAAACCACGGAAGCTGTGAAAGGTTTAGGAGGAGCTGTACAGTCCTTGACATCTTCCGGATTAGGTGATATATCAACAAGCAGTAATAGAAAGTCTATGCTTCCAGAAATCGATGTGGATGCCTTTAATGAAAAACTAGACAGCATTAAACTAGCTGTAGTCAATAAAGGTCACCAAATCAATGACGCAATAGTTTCTTTTAACCAGCAGGCTAGCAGCATAATTACGGGGTCCATCGGATCAACCTTTAGCCAAATAGGGACAGCTATTGGAGAAGGTTTCGTGTCAGGTGAGAATGCCTTCAAAGCTGCTGGTAAATCACTATTAGGATCCCTAGCTGGAATTATGAGCCAGATTGGTGAATTGATGATAGAGTATGGCGCTTTAGCTATCGTGAAAGCCAAACTCGATGCATCAATGGCTATTCCAGGAGCAGGATTTATCACTGGCCCCTTGGCAATTGCTGCAGGTATCGCCCTAATATCTGCCTCTGCGGCCGTTGGGGCAGTGGCCTCCGGTAAATCATCGGGTTCTAGTGGTGGAGGTGCATTAGGCGAAGCCACTAACGTCTCAGGTATGAGAGCAATGGGAGGAACTGTGTCAGCTGGAAATTCTTATATTGTTGGCGAGCGTGGCCCTGAAATTTGGAAAGCTAGTGGTCATGGTAAGATAATACCTAACAATAAACTGGGAGGTTTAAACGGTCCTTTGTTGATCAGGATAGTAGGTGAATTTATCCAACGGGGTACAGACATGGTTGCCACTATTGATCAGACAAAAATGGTTTACGGTAGAACAACCTAAATCCCGGTAACTGGCGTAAGGAGAAATCCAAGTCCCTTACCGGAAACACACCTTTAGCTCAGTTGGCAGAGCAGTGGACTCCAAATCCATGTGCGAGGGTTCGAATCCTTCAGGGTGTGCGGCTAGATGAATGGTTATTTTGGTTAAAGTAAAAAGCCTCGGATAACACCGAGGCTTTTTTGATATCATTTGTTTATTCGCTCTTTACTATTTCCAAAACACGCCCATCCTCCTTAGATACTCTAGCAATAACAGCTTTCAAAATTTTCGCATTAAAAGCGTTCGTTGCTCGGTATTCCATGTAAACCAATAAATGGTCATCCTCTTCCTTGTATGTGGTTTTTACATGTTCAAAGCTTTCAGGATCATTCAATCGGTCTTCAATGTAATATGATAACATGAAATGCATTCCATCCGATGGGGAGAATTGATCATCGATATTCTTTTTGGATTGTTCTTCCGGGGTTAGTGGCTCTTCGTTGCCTGTACACAGAACAACCAGGACACTGAAAATTATTATAATCCCCAAACATCCTATACAGCTCCTTTTGTAGTCTTTTTTATCGCTCATAGGTTGGTAATTATAATCCTGAATCTAATCCAATAGCAATAATAATCCCCGCCAATACCACTACAATTAGGTATGCCCACAAGAAATTAGTAATTACCGTTAACCGGTCCCTGCACTCTACGGTACTGATTAGAATTTTCTCTTGTAGTTCACGGTCAGAGAGTTCTTTTATAGTTTTTTTCTTTTCGCTCATGATTTTAAAAGTCTACGTTAGAAGTACTAATATGCTGGTATAGGCTTGAAGCTAAGTTTTCCATGTCTTTCATTGCTTCTTCTTCAGTATACTTTGGAGCTGTACTCATTTCATAATAGGCCCACTCTTGGGGTGTTATAGATATTCTAACTTTATCATCCTTTACGCGGATATCAATAATAGAATAAACCCTGCTGTCAGATGTAGTTCCATATAGACCAGTGGAAACACCTCCGGACATTAAGTATTTCCCCATTAAAACTCCATCCTCTTTATCACTATGCTGGATAACACTTTCAGCATCATTAAAAGTTTTAATCATCCATTCATTTGCCATTAAGAAAAGATCATCCTGGGAGGTATCCAATGATTCGTAGACCTGTACATATGGTCTATCTTCCATGTTAACAACTTTTGCAGACATGCATGATGACAGTAAAATGATTGAAGTAGCGAGTAGTAAAATTTGATTTTTCATAAATGAGTAGAGTTAAATTGTCAATAAAATGCCAATATAATAAAAAAGGAACAATGTCCCCCCCTCCCTACCCCGCCTAAGTCTAATTTAGCGATATGGCTTATGGACTAAGGTATATTCTTGAATACGACAACAAGTTTGGCACGTGCCGGGACGAGATATACACCCGTGACTTTGAAGGCGCTGCCCAGTACATAGATGGGGGTGCCGTCCCTTTCCTGTTGACCAGGAACAATAGCAAGGATATCAAGCAGCATTTTAAAGGCTCTGATTCCACGATATCACTTTTGTCCAATGTCTCTAAATACTACTTCGATCTATTTGAGGGAGACGAACGCCAACACAAGCTTATACACAAGGAACAGGGTGTGGAGGTATGGAGTGGATGGCTCACACCTGATCTGTTCAATGAAGCATACAAGACAGCTCCTTACGAGACAAAGATAAAGGCCACAGACGGCATTGGAGGGCTTAAGGAAATACCCTTGCCAGATATCACTGCAGACGAATACAGCAGCACGGCTACGGAAAAGGACGTGGTAATAGCTTGCCTGGGAGAAACCGATCTAGAGTTGGACGTGGTAATAGCCGCAAACCTTTACAGTGCCGGCATGACCGACACGGATTGCCCACTGTCACAGAGCTCTGTTAATATGCAAGCTTTTCTAAAGGATGAGGACGGTGAGGAAGACGTACCTATGAGCTGCTATGAGGTATTGGAAAAGATATTGAAGTCCTGGAATGCATTCGTGGCACAGGTGGACAATAAGTGGCATATCATACGCTGGCCAGAGCTTTATGGTAGCTCCATAGCATTTAGGAGATTTGGCCATACGGGAACGCTTTTGGAAAGTGGAACCCATTCCCTTACCAAAACCTTCAATTCGGAAGGAATAAAGCTTAACGGGGCCATGCTACAGACCGATCGGGCATACAAAAAGTTAAGTGTGTCCCAGAATTTTGGTAATATCCTTGGATCAGAGTCCGGTCAACTGATCCCGGACACCAATTTCAATGACTGGAATTTGGAATACCAGGGACCGGTGGCCCAGTTTGGATCCGTATGGAAACTTAACAAATGGACCTACCACGGTATTAATCCCTTTATTAACGAGGACAATGGAGAAGTAAGAAGGGTATTACAGGACTCCGAAACGGGATGGAATACCTGCCTGATCTATAATGCATTGTTGGACTTTCCGGACAATCCTGCCTATGAGGTGTACTTGCAATCCACTCCTGTGTCGATTAAGAAGGAAGTGGAGAATGTAATCGCATTAAGTTTTGATGTGCAGTGTGCCACTAAGGGTTCTAATAACGTGCTTGTAGATGCATACTTTGTAATAGGCGTGCAGCTCGGTACAAAATGGCTTGGTGTAGACGGGAACGGTGGGTATGAATGGAAGAACACGAAGGAATACATCTCATGGAAAGTGGGGGCGACCTATCGATGGGAGGCAATAGACCTTGGTAACCTTCCCGTGCCTGAGGATGGCGACCTATCAGTTAGGATTTTTCCTATTGTGCAGACAGGATCAACCGCCAAGACGGAGTATGTATCTGTGTGGAGCGGGTTTAGGTGTACACTTGTTAATAATCCCGCTCTGATCAACAAGAAGGTTTATTACAAGACGGTAAACCCTGAGAACTTTACTACTAAGCTTGATGATATCTCCTTGGAACTAGGCGACGCCAAAACAATAATGTCGCAGAATGCCAAGATTGTGGGTGGGACTTTTACCGAGGAATGGCACCGAAAGGGTATTTCGGAAACAGAACCACTGGCAAGGCTTATAGCCCGGGAATACCTTAACCAGTACCAGGCGACTACCTATAATATTCTTGGAGGAAATACCCGAACAGGGCTTCATATATTCGCTAATTATCAAGATCTGGATAATGAGCCAGATAGGTATTTCATACTAGGAGGTGGTACCTACGATGCAAAGCAAAGTGAATGGAGGCCTGATTTCTTGGAAATCAACCAGGTCGAGACCTCTCAGGCTATTTTACCGTACGAGGAGGCTTCTGAAGATCAGGGTGTCCCTTCTACAGGCCCAGAGTCCTCGCCTGATCCAGAGACTAGTTTTTCATTTAACCTGCCTGACGGAACTATTCCCCAGGTACAGGATAGTCAAATGACCGAAAGCGGGGCTAGGGTAGTATATGACGAAGGAGGTGAGTTGGAGAGGTTTGAGTTTGATGGCCGGGTAAAAGCTTTAGATGCTATCGAACCTGAAGAACTTTTACCGAAAGGACAGGCTGAAAGTATTTTCTACACCCAAGAAGAATTAGATAATTTCTTTGCTGGAAATGTACCCATATCCGGATACAATAAGGATAATTGGGATGAGGCTTACAGCTGGGGACCTCATTCCGGGGTTTACATACCATTATCTCAAAAAGGGATAGCTAATGGAGTGGCAACATTGGACGGAGGAGGTAAAGTCCCCATTAACCAACTTCCCAACGCTATAATGATATACAAGGGAGTATGGAATGCAAGTACGAACACCCCTTCATTATCAAACGGTACAGGTGAAGCAGGATGGACTTATAAAGTTACTGGGGCACCAAGTCCGGGAGTTAACTTTGATTTTGGTTCGGGTAATGTCCATGTGGAGAACGGGGATTATGTAATCTACAATGATAGTGGGGAATGGGAGAAGTCGGATAACACGGATGCTGTTACCAGTGTATTCGGAAGGACAGGGGTAATCACCGCTCAATCTGGTGACTATTCTGCTTTTTACGAGCCTATATTCACCAAAAACACAGCTTTTAACAAGAGTTTCGGCACGTCTGCAGGAACGGTAGCGCAGGGTAATGACAGTAGAATTTTGAATGGCCAGACGGCTTTTGGTTGGGGCAATCATGCGTTGGCTGGTTATCTGACGAGTGCGGATCTGAATGGCTATGCTACGGAAAGTTGGGTAACATCGCAAGGCTATGCAGTATCCGGTACCGGAGGCGGTCAGGTGCGAACCAATACCCAATTGGATGCAAGATACCAGTTATCGGGCGATTATGTTTTTTCCAGACCCCAGATATCAAGTGGAAATGCTTCTGATGGCGGGACAATTACGGGAGTGACTAATTACACACTATTTACTTCCTCAGCCACTAATCTGCCACTTGCGGAAACCATATGGGTTCAGACTATCCAAAATAGCAGCGTGTCTGCTACAAGTGTCCAAATTGGAATTACCCAATCTGCCAACAGGTTTTTCTTCAGGTCTGGTAACCTGTCCTTAAATCCAGGCACAGCTTGGAGAGAGATGTGGCATTATGGCAATCTATTGAACCCTGCTACAGAATCATGGGTGACATCACAGGGTTATCTAACGAGTTCTGACCTGAATGGCTATGCAACAGAATCTTGGGTTACCTCTCAGGGCTATGCGTTGGATTCTGCGGTTATACATAAGACTGGCGATGAGACCAAAACCGGTGTATTGTGGGGAGCTTCATTCTCACCATTCCGAATTAAAGGGACTGGTTCAGGAGTTAGCAATGTCGGTTACTTTTCAATATATGAGATCGACGGGTCTACCAGGCAAGCATTTTTAGGATTTGGATCATCTTCTACGGGTAGTTTAGATATCAGGAATGATGTATCAGGATCAACTATCCGTCTTCTCGAATCTGGGGGGGTTAATGGGCTTCAGTATTTGGATGGAATTTCAAATCGGACAGTATGGCACTCTGGGAATCTTTCCAGCCCAGCGACCCAGAGTTGGGTGCAAAGTGGTTACGAGCCAAAATTTTCTAAAAACACAGCTTTCAATAAGAATTTCGGCACGTCTGCCGGTACGGTGGCGCAGGGTAACGATAACAGGATTCTGAATGGCCAGACGGCATATAGTTGGGGGGATTTCCGAGACTACGGTTTAGGTTATGCTGTTGTTTATTCGGACTTAAATACAGCTGGGCAAGGATTCTTTTTGGCACCTACTTCGGCAACCGGTGCTCCATCAGGGGCGGTTGGTAACCTATGGGGTATAACTCATATTGGAGGCAGCTCAAGAAGGGTTCAGGAAGTTATGTCAGGTGGTAATTATGAAAGCTGGCAAAGGTACTATGATGGCAGTAGTTGGTCGCCTTGGTATGAAAAGGCCACAATAGGAACAGGATCTGGACAGGTTAGAAATAACGGGCAACTTGATTCTAGATACCTCCAATCTTCCGACCTGACCAGCTATGCAACAGAAAGCTGGGTAACATCACAAGGCTATGCAGTATCCGGCACCGGAGGCAGTCAAGTCCGAAATAATACGCAGCTGGATGCGAGGTATTCACAAAAAGAATTTGTGGCCCCTCTTTATAAACAAACATTACTGCCAATTGCTAATGGATCGAGCCAAACTGTGAGTCTTAATGCAGGGCAGTCAGAAGGTACTTGGATTCTTGCTTTTCTCGAAGTAGGCGGGGATGAGTATGTTAATGTGATCCACACACGTATTAATTCTTCAACATCATTTGTCAATGTTATTGGAAGTTCTGCTGGATTGACAGCTACTCCTGACGGACAAGCAATAAGAATAAGCAACACATCTGGTGTAACTATAGAACTTACATTATCAGATATAAAACTAATCTAATCATGAAAACAATCAAAAAATTACACAAATCGAACGCTCTAAAATTCACATTTCCGGACGCTGTGCACGTCTTCAATAAAGCGGAAATCCGAGAAGCAAAAGAAGATGGCACCACTGACATTTATGTCCAGCATAAAGTATATGCCGATCAGGAGGCACTGGATGAAGGGGCTTCACAAGTGGATTTCGCTGGACAGGTGGTCACGGTGAGTACTAAGGAGCTGGAATCATTTTTAAATCTAATCGAATCTAAAATCAAATAATCATGGCAAAAGCGACAAAAAGAAAACTAACCTCCTTGGAAGTCTTCAGAATCAACACAGGACTGGAACAGATCACGGAATTAAGGCTGGATCCTCTGGTTGGGTATGATGCAGTGGACAATCTCGAAGAGACAAGCAAGCCAGCAAAGTGCCACCAAAAGGCCATGCAATTGGCGTTTGAAAAGTTCGCAGAAAAAGTGACCAAAAATAACGGGGAGGAAGAAATGGAAGTGCCCTTGCACAAGCGTGAGGAGTATGTGGTATACGTGGAAGAAATCAACAACAAGGAGGTAATTCTTCCCCTTACTTATCTTCCCAAGTCCGTTTTGGTGATCAAGGATGGGGACAAAGAAGTGTTATTGACGGGGTTATATAAGCTACTGAAGCCCATCATAACATAAAATTTTATTGAAGAACTACTACTAAAATAAACAATGACTAAAGAGGAAGCTTTGAAGGCATGGAAACAGAAATTTGCACTTAGAATTCTGGGAGGTATGGCCCTTTTGGGACTCACCTACCTTCTAGCTATTTCTTTTATGAAGATCCCTGAAGGAAACGAGCGGATCGTGGACACTACACAGGGGTTTGTAATGGGAACATTGCTGAGCAGTATTATCAGCGTCCTGACTTCATATTTATTACCATCAGAAAAAGAAGATGAAGAAAGAAAAAATCCTAATATATAAGACCTTGATTACCGGGGTTGTTGCTATCATAATGATATCTATGACGATCATGGATATCATTATATCAAACAAGGTGAAAGAATTAATAGCACTATTGAACCCATGAGACTGACAAAGGAAGGTATAGAGTTAATGAAGGAGTTTGAAGGGCTGAGACTAGACGCTTACCAGGACGTTGCAGGTGTCTGGACAATCGGTCATGGCAACACTTATTACGAGGACGGAAGCAAGGTAAAGCAGGGTGATAGGATCAGTAAGGCACGATCGGAAAAATTGTTTATCAATATCGTTGAGGGGTTTGCTGAAGGTGTTCGAGGAGCGATTTTACAGCCAATAGGCGCTAAACCATTCAGCGCGTTGGTTTCATTTGCCTACAACGTAGGACTGCAAAATTTCCGGGACAGTACTTTACTGAAGAAGGTTAATATCAATCCAGAAGACCCTTCTATTAGGTCTGAGTTTATGAGATGGAATAAGGCTGGCGGAAAGGTGTGGGATGGGTTGACAAGGAGAAGGAAAGCGGAAGCAAATTTGTATTTTGATGAGTAGCAAATTAATCATATTCACCTTGGGGGCCATCGCAGCTGCGGCAGTAATGCGAATATTCTTTTGGCCGGAGATCACCGAGCGGGAAGAGGTCACATACCGTACCGAGACAAAGACGGATTGGATACGAAAGGACACCACTATCTACCATTTCCAAGATTCTCTCAGGATACTGGAAGTGGAACGGTACCGGGAGCCCAGTCCGGAGCCTGAGAAGTACGACAGCATACGCCATTATCAAGGAAGCGACCCCCATCTTTACGGCAGAGTAAACTGGAAGGCCACGACCGGAGGATACCTGCAGCACTTGGAGATCAACCCGGTCCTGGACATTCCAATCCGAACGGTTACCAATACCATCGAGCGAAATACAACCAAGGTGATGCATCCGAAAGGATTATACGCTACAGGTGGAATTAGTTCATATTTTAAATACTCAGTCGGGGCTACCTATCTTAACAATAAATCTCTGATTGGCTACGAATACACCCCACAGTTAGATCTTCATGAAATCAAGGTAGGTTTTAAGGTGTGGTAATCGGATATGGATTAATTTTTAGTCGCCAATCTACTCGTAAATTAAAGCAAAAAGCCTCATATGTATCATACGAGGCTTTTTAGTGGGCCCACCTGGGCTCGAACCAGGGACCCCTTGATTATGAGTCAAGTGCTCTAACCAGCTGAGCTATAGGCCCTTAAAGCATTTGTTGAGTGATTGTTCCAAGAATGGATCATTACAAATCCCTTCCCGAAAAGCTTCAATCAGTTTTCCTTGCTTTTGGGACTGCAATGTTACATATTTGATTCCAAAACAACAACATTTGCCCGTATGAAAATAGATAAAAACATTGATTTTTTTGTGTTTGACCTTGGCGGGGTCATTATTGACTTGGATATTCCTTTTACGATCAGCCAGTTATCCAGTTACCTGGACGGGGATGGCAATGATGAGCTCGGGAATTTTATGGCCCACCCTGTACACCATGCCTTTGAGAAGGGCGAAATCAGTGAGGCCATCTTTAGGGATGAAATCAGAAGGTCCTTTAACAAAGAATGGACTGACCGGGAAATCGATGCTATCTGGAATGGAATGCTCAAAAATATTCCGATGCAAAAAATAGAACTGTTAAGGGAGCTCAGAAAGACCCATCCCGTTTATATGCTCTCCAATACCAATGGTATCCACTTTAAAAAAGTAGAGGAAATCTTGCTGAACGACACTGGAATTGATCGCTTTTCTACACTTTTTGACGAGTTGTTCTTGAGCCACGAGATGGGGTGTAGAAAACCGGATGCGGTGATTTATGAAAAAGTATTGGAAAAAGTAGGTATGCCTGCTGAAAAAGGTGTATTTTTCGATGATACTGCACCTAATTTGACAGGGGCACAAAAAGTGGGACTTAATACCGTCCACATTAATCACCCAAATGCGTTAATGGATTATTTCTCGGATGTACACTAAAAAAGAGTACTTACGTCATCTTTTATTATTTATTGTCACCTTTATTTGTACCACTTTAGCAGGTGGTGAATGGTTATTTGGCAGAAGCGTGCTCTCCAGCGAAAAGCCGCTGACATGGGAGTATTTTGTCCGCTCAATGGCATTTTCCATTCCTTTTATCGGGATATTATTGGTGCACGAACTGGGACATCTTTTTACTTCTCTTCGGTTAAAGGTGAAAGCCTCGTTGCCTATTTTCTTGCCGTTTTGGCTGGGATTTATGGGGATGCCCTCTATTGGTACCATGGGAGCTGTAATCAAGATGAAAGCCTTTGTCAATAGCCGAAGGAAATTTTTTGATATCGGTGTTGCTGGACCGCTTGCTGGCTTTGTGATTGCATTGGCCGTGCTCTTTTTTGGGTTTACCCATCTTCCCGAAGCCGATTTTATCTATGAGATCCACCCCGAATACATGGACCCCGATTACGATCCTGATCAAGAGGAAATCATCAATATCCAGCTGGGCCAAAACCTGCTGTTTTATGGAATGGAAAACCTATTGGCTGATCCTGAGAAAATGCCAAACATGAGCGAGGTGATCCACTATCCTTACCTTTTTGCTGGTTATCTGGCCTTGTTCTTTACTGCATTGAACCTTCTTCCTATCGGCCAATTGGATGGAGGCCATATTATTTTCGGACTGTTTCCAAGGCACCATAAGCAGATTTCCCTGGTTTTTTATATTGCCTTTTTGTTCTTTGCAGGGTTAGGGGTGGTCAATCCGTACCTTGAACCCACCTATCTTTATATTGCATTGCCCATATATATTGGCTTCCTGTATATTTGTTTTAAGAAATCCGGTTTTCCGAGACAGACCAAGTGGACCATTGTGCTCGCCATTGTCAGTATCCAATATGCACTCACCTATGCATTCCCCCACTTGCAAGGATATGAAGGGTGGCTACTCTATGCATTTTTGCTGGGGAGGGTGCTTGGTTTGGAACATCCTCCAGTCCAAGATGGTACACGCCTTGATAGACCAAGAAAAATAGTGGCATGGGTGGCTATCATTATATTCATTATCTGTTTTACACCAAGACCCTTTATGATCTCCTAAAAGCCTTACGATTACCTTTACCTGAATAAATACGACAATAAAGAACACCTACCTAACCATTCTTTTCAGCTATACAAAGAGATTTTGTTTTTATCTGTATTTTTATCCCGTTAATACCTTTATTGATGTAGTTTGTGTTTTATGAAAAGGTGTTTTACGCTGGCGGAAGATAATAATGGCCTGAGCTCGACTTATTATTTGTATTAAAAATTCATTGCGAATGCAGTGATAGGGGAGTGAAGCAATCTTTCCTTTGGAGACGGTTTTATAATCGAACTGAAGTTGTCGCAGGCAATGGTTGCGGGTGTAGCATTCCTTTTTGCCCTACCTGACTAAATACAGCTACACAACATTGGTTTACAATTAACTTTTAACCCGGTCTATGCATATTCCGGGTTTAACCTAAAAAAACCTGGAGAAATGAAACTATCAGCTGTGAGTGGGTATTGTTGGACCTGGATAAGCAAGAGGTTCTCCCATGAAGTTACGGAGGAAATGGACTATTCCATTCCCCAAAACTTACATAACTTGTCCAATGATGCCGGAGTTATCATTCGTGCCAAAATGCTCCAAAAACATGCACTAAGGCTGTTTTATATGATTCCGGAAAAGCACCGTTCATCGAATTTGGCCCGAGATGTTGATCAAATGAGCAGAATACTGGGGAGCTACCTGGGAGCCAAAGCGGGTAGTCGTTCCGTTTTTATAAAGACCCCCAACTCCCCGTACGCCCGATTGCTGCCTATGAATGATTACCTGGAAGAGCTGAAGGGTAAACTTCCCCAACTGGAACAGCAGCTTCAAGCACTCGAAACCTCCCTGTTGATATTGAAGAGGAGTTCCTTTGAAAATTATGATACAAAATGGCTCCAATTATCTCCCTTTCTTATGCGTAGTATGTTGGAAGCCGGCCGCTCTCCAAAATGCTTCCTGAACACAAGACACCTCCGTCTGAAGCTAGAAGAGGCGCAGTCGATTACCAATCGCCTGGAAGGCTTGCATCATTTTGATCAACTTACACATCTGGAAGTAGTGGGTGCACTTGATGATCCAAGGGAGTTTAATGAACTTACGGTGCTCCCTGAGCTCCAATCACTCACCATTGAAAAAGGTCCCAAAATCAAATGGCCGGAAAAACGACTTTCCATCAAACAGTTTCCTAATCTACAACAGCTTACCATTAGGCAGGCCAATCGATGGGAAGATTATCAGTTGATTTTTTCACTGTCAAGGGTAGAAAGGTTGACGTTGATGAATTTTTACCCAGAAAATCTCAAAGACATCATTAATATCCGTTGCTTGGAGCAATTTAAGGAGATCAATATTCATTTCACGACTTCTTTTCAGCTTTCCGCTTGTACCAATCCCCTCATCCGAAACCTGATCAAGCATTACCAACTATACACAGCTGTTCATCTCTTTCCCGCAGCGTCACCTACCAATTTACCTTGATAGCTGAGTCTATGCGAAACAGGTATGACGACTGTCCAGTTAGGTAGCCTTTGTTACTTTTTGACTTGAAGCAAAAAGTAACAAAGGTAAAGGGAAGAAATCCCCCTATGCTCTCCTATGTGCCTAATGTGGTTGTCAAATAAGTTAGCTACTTTATATTGCCTTCTCAAAGTGCCTTCTTAAAGTCTTAGGATCCGGGTTTAATTCTGTTTTGACGTGTTGTTATTTTACCTGTCGGAATAGTTAAAGGAAAATCCTATGGAGAGATAAGGCCTGATCACTCCATCTTTGGTGTTGGAGGAGAGCCCTCCCGTAATAGGTCCCAAAAAGGAGTCAAGTGTCAAATCAATTCCATAGCCCCAAATTACCTGATTGGAAAAGAAGTTGTCAAAATCAAACTCACTGACATCAGAAATAGGGGTGTGTTCGCTATGTCCCAGTAAGTTGGTTCCTGCTCGAAAATACAGGTTTTTCATTGGCAACCATTGGAAGTTGACCCCTAGTTTCCCGAAATTTTCAGCCGTAAGTTCAGCATAGTTAAGTCCCCAAGCGGGCATATCGTTAAAATCTACCCGCTGGTACCCTCCAAGGGTAAACTCACTGAAGCTGAAGTCTTCTTCTTGGTTAGAAAGAGTGATACCAAGTGCCACGGTAGGACTTATCTGAAAGCGGTCATTTACTGGGAAGAATTTTACATAATTAAAAAACAAGGAGATAAAGCCATTTGGGGTGATGGTTTCGATGGTTTCATCGAGCACTTCTTTTGGGATTCTTACCGTTTCACCGCCCAGTTCATAGGTCAGGGTGTCGATTCCCTTTTTTAGCTTTATCTGATAGTCACTATAGGCCCTATACACGCCTTCAAAGATTGTCTCAGCACCTGCTGTGGGGTAATTGCGGTCATTGAGGGAGTTTCTGGTATGTAAAAACCGGACGCCCATATAAGTGTAATAGGCTCCGCGAATCTCGGAAGGAATGGCGATATTAAAACTGGACTGTGCCCTAGCGCGTTCATAGAATCCTCCTACCCAAAAACTTTGCTTTAGCGAATGAGTCGTAAGGATATTAGCACTCAGATGTGTTTCTCTGTTCAAGAATAAATCCTGTTTGACACCATCTTCATATTCTGGGATTTGCTTAAAAAGATAATTGTACCGCAGGTTTAGCGCATAGTTTTTTTCGCTCCCGAGATATTTATAATGGTCTATTCTAAACTTGGGATTTTGGGAGATATCCAATATGCCCAAGGTTCGTGAGGGCTTGCCCAGGAGGTCCCGCATGGTAAGGTTAAGGAGGATTCCCGCAGAAAACAGGTTGTCATAGTGAAAGGCTCCATTAAGGATGGTGTTGTGTTTTTCCTTGGTCTTGATCAATAAATCGTAATGTCCCGATTCGGTAGGTTTTAGGTTGTAATCGACCTTTCTGAACCCGTTTACACCGAATACCCTGTCGATACCCGAAAGGAGTTCTGATCGCGATACGGTGTCCTTCGGGGCAATGTCCAATCTGGACCTGACCAGTTCATCAGAAAATAGTCGATTGCCTTTTATAGAAATATCACTTATACGGATGGGGTCGGCTTTCAGCCCTATGCCGGGGTTTTCTTGGTGTATCCCGAGACTGTCTGCCAGCTCTTCAAAAACGGGCTTATTGGCTTCGCCAGCAACGTGGCCAAGTTTCAGTATTTCCTTATAGCTGCTGAAGCTGGCCGTATTGTAATTTTCCAAATCCGGTTTGATGTACACATCACATACAGCGATGTTGTCTGCCAATTTCCGATATGAACTGGCCATGGAGATCTGCATCAGAATGCTGGAAAATGAATCCAGCTCCTTGGGATCCACAAAATCCTCATCGCCCACATTAACGCCAATAATAATATCAGCCCCCATGTCTTTGGCCACATCCACAGGGAAATTATTGACCACACCGCCATCCACTACCATCGTGCTGTCCAGGTCAAAGGGCGTAAAGGCCGAAGGTATGGCAATGCTCGATCGGAGTGCGTCCGGCAAATAACCGGACTCGATCACGATGCCTCTTCCCGTCCGTAGATCTGTCGTGACACAACGAAAAGGAATAGGGAAATCATCAAAATCCTGGAGTCCTATAGAAGGCCAAGTATAATAATGTAATGTTTCCGATAATTTCTGCCCCTCTATCAGTCCTGTAGGGACCGCTATTTTTCCCTTTATGACTGGTAGCTCAAAAAGGTACCTGTTATAATACTCCTTTTCCTCGAATGCAATGGTGTTAAAACTCACCCTATTGGATACGATCAAATCCCAATCGGCCTTCATGATGATGGATTCAAGTTCATCGGCATTGTAACCAATGGCGTAGAGTCCACCTATCACTGCGCCCATGCTGGTGCCTACCACGTAATCCGGCCGGATTCCTGCTTCCTCCATGGCCTTGATTACTCCTACGTGTGCCATTCCTTTGGCTCCGCCACCACTGAGCACCAAGCCTATTTTGGGTTTGCTGGATTCAGGACCCGCCTGTCCATGCAGCACCAGAGGACACATCACGCAAACTGCCCAAATAAAAATCTTGAATTTAAGGTACATGTTGGTTTAAAAGTCAATATGTATAAAGCTAACCAAAAGACTTTAATTTTAAAACACTCCATAGCGATGAAGGTGTATTACAAAAAGAATAATAGGTAGTTGTCTATCAATTCCGGGTTTAAAGATGGGGGATAATAAAATAAACCTAGGTTTGGCCTGTGTTTTTAAGTGTCAATACGTAATTTTAACCCGATTTATTTCAAATAAGTTAGCTGCTTTACGTTACTTTCTCAAGGTCTTAGAATTCAAGTTTAACAAAAATCAAACGGTTATGAAGTTAAAAGTAAACGCTCGCTTCTGGGTAGAAACCGATAAAGGTCCCTTTTTGGGGTTTGGTAGGGTGGAACTCCTTGAAAAAATCGGAAAGTTGGGATCCATATCCAAAGCAGCTTCCTCGATGAACATGTCCAATCGCCAAGCTTGGCACCTTGTGGATTCCATGAATGCCAAAACCCATGATCCACTTGTAATTACCCAGACTGGTGGCAAAGGTGGCGGAGGAGCCCAATTGACTCCCGCAGGTGAGAAAGCCATTAATATGTTTCGGAAATTGGAAAAAGAGATGAGTGAATATATTGACCAAGCTACAAATAATCTTGACTACTGATTTTTTTTATGACCGTTATGCTATCTAAGACATAATGAGGTGGCTAAAGCAACTAAAAAAACAGAAAAACCAATGGATAAATTAAGATGGATCCCCTTTATTGTCCTATTTTTGGTGAGTTGTCATCAAGAAAGGCATGAAGAAATTACCATCGCCACTGCTGCCAACATGCAATTTGCCATGGAGGCTTTAATTGCCGGATTTGAAAGCCAAACGGAGACGACTTGTCAAATGGTGGTCAGTAGTTCTGGTAAATTGACCGCCCAAATAAAGGAAGGTGCTCCTTATGATGTATTTGTGTCGGCCAATATGAAGTTTCCTAAGGCCATTCAAGAAGCGGGCATGGCCTATTCGCCTCCGGAAATTTATGCTTATGGGGAATTGGTCCTGTGGACTGCCGATAAGAACAGAAAGGTGACCTTGGACATGCTTACTGAGCCTATGATAAACCATGTGGCAGTAGCCAACCCCAAGACCGCACCTTATGGGAGCGCTGCAGTGGCCTTGCTTAAGGAAAAGGGGCTATATGGTCAAGTGGAGCATAAGCTGGTGTACGGGGAAAGTATCTCCCAAACCACCCAATACATCCTGTCAAATGCCGCTGAAGTGGGATTTACAGCAGGTGCCGTCGTCAAATCACCCAGTATGAAACACAAAGGAAGCTGGGTAGCTATTGATAGAAAGGATTATCCTCCCATCGAACAGGGAGTAGTCTTGATCAAAAAACAGGGGGAACCCAAGCCCGGTGCGGCCCGATTTTACGACTATCTTTTTTCCCAGAAGGCCAAAGCCATCTTACGGGAATTTGGCTATCAAGCTCCAGGGCAAGCCCATTGAAATGAAACCATTATCCAAATAGACTGTCAGTAATCACTTATCCATCTTAATGAACCAGTTCCCAGGTCATATTACCACCATCAAAAGTAGCGGGCAAATGTCCATTGTCACGGTTCGTCTATCTGATCTCATCGCTATTCAAGCACTGGTCATAGACACGCCTGATACGGCCGACTACTTAAAAGAAAAGGGGCAGGTAGACGTGTTGTTTAAAGAGACTGAGGTGATTGTCGCCCTGGAAGAAGTAAATTCACTGAGTATTGAAAACAGGATTGTTGGGAGCATAGAGGAAATCAAAGAGGGTACCCTCCTTAGTCGATTGGTCATCAGAACAGCTATCGGAAAGGTAGTGGCGCTTATCAGCACTTCTTGCGCTCAGGCGTTGGGGCTGGAGGTCAAGACCACTATCAATGTCATGGTGAAATTAAATGAGGTGATATTAGCACCTATTTCATGAATTGGATACCTATCATATTGACGCTAAAACTGGCGCTGATTACCACAGTGGTGCTTTTTGTTTTTGCATTACCGTTGGCATATTGGCTGGCAGAAACCAAGGTAAAGGCCAAACCAATCATCGAGACCTTGGTAAGTATGCCCTTAGTGCTACCTCCGACGGTATTGGGGTTTTACCTATTGGTGGCTTTCAGCCCCCAAAATACCTTTGGTAATTGGCTGGAAGAGGTGTTTGGGCTAAGGTTTGTATTTACTTTTAGTGGGCTAGTGGTTGCCTCATGTATTTATAGCCTTCCTTTTATGGTACAGCCGTTACAGTCTGGGTTTTCCAGCCTTCCCAAAAGTATGAAGGAAGCAGCGATATTGCTGGGCAAAAGTAAATGGAACATCATGAGAAAGGTCCTATTGCCCAATATTAAGCCTTCTGTGTTGACGGCCTGTATCCTGACCTTTGCGCATACAATGGGGGAGTTTGGTGTGGTGCTGATGATCGGCGGCAATATTCCCGGAAAAACCAAAGTAGCTTCCATTGCAGTTTATGATGAAGTAGAAAGTCTTAATTATGCGGCGGCCAACCATTATTCGTTGATTTTGGTCTTGCTTTCTTTTGCTACATTGTTCATTGTCTATTGGTACAATGGAAGCTATCTCAAACATCTGGGCAAATGATAGACCTAAAGCTAAAAAAGACCTTGGCATCGGAAGGATCCGAAATGGTGCTGGATATTGACCTGAAGGTGGAGAGTGGCCAGCTGGTGACCCTGTATGGTCCTTCTGGGGCTGGTAAGACGTCCACACTGCGGATGATCAGCGGTCTTACTGTTCCGGATGAAGGAAGGCTCACGGTAGATGGTGAATGTTGGTTTGATGCTGCCAAGTCCATCAACTTGGGGCCGGGGAAACGCAAACTGGGCTTTCTGTTTCAAGATTATGCCCTTTTTCCGAATATGAGCGTAAAGGAAAACATCCGTTTTGCATTAGCCAAGGATGCTGAAAAAGATTATTTGGAAGAATTAATTCACACCATGGACCTCATACACCTCCAGGGCTTGCGGCCAGATCAACTTTCTGGAGGACAAAAGCAGCGCACTGCCCTTGCACGTGCTTTGGCAGTGAGGCCCAGTGTATTGTTATTGGATGAGCCGCTTTCTGCCTTGGATCAAGATATGCGCGAAAAACTCCAAACCTATATTTTAAAACTACACCAAAAATTCCAGCTGACCACGATCCTAGTGAGCCATGACCCAGGTGAAATCTTGAAGTTATCGGATCAGGTGATTGAGCTGGACAATGGAAAAATCACCAAAATATGCTCGCCTCAGCTATTCTTTGGTACTGGTCTTACCAGTGCCAAATTCCAGTTTAGTGGTGAAGTCATCCGATTGTATGAAGAAGATGTGGTCTATATCGTTCACGTAAAAATCGGCAATGAAATGGTGAAAGTCGTCAGTGACCTTGAGGAGGCCCGTGCATTGAGAATAGGAGATAAAGTACTGGTAGGTTCCAAAGCCTTTAACCCCATAATTCAAAAATTATGACGACCATGACCGTCCCTTCATGTACATTTGGATTGGCAGTGGTGTTCATGGGGACATTCTCCCTGCTCACTCTTGACTGAACGGTTTTGATCCTTGGTAAAGACAAGTTCAATCAACACAGGGTAAAGCTTACTTCGTTTTTGCTTCCAGTCGGTCTTTTACATATTCGATTTGGTGTTTTCCATGGGCTTTGGGCTGGCCATCTTCGCCGAGATTGACCATGATGATTTCATCGATGGTAATGATGGTTTGCCGGGTCATTTTGTTGCGGACTTCACACTTCAGGGTAAGTGAGGTCTTTCCGAATTTTACTGGCTCTATGCCGATCTCAACGATGTCATTAACACGTGCAGAGGCCATAAAATTGATAGAGGAGATGTATTTGGTGACGACATGTTGGTTTTCCAATTGGATAATGGCGTATAATGCGGCCTCTTCATCTATCCATGCCAATAAGCGGCCTCCAAACAATGAATTGTTGGCGTTGAGATCTTCTGGTTTGATCCATTTTCTAGTGTGAAATTTCATGTTTTTTGTCTTTACGCTTAAACAATGCTGTTTCAGGAATAATTTCATCATTCAACAAAAAAAAACCGCCGCTGTGTATCTATTGGCCTAAAATTAAAATCCTCCCTCATGCAGGCAAACTCCTCCTGTCTAAAAACTAGGTTTACCTGTTTAAAGCCAGGTGAACCTATCTAAAAGCCAAGCAGGCCTGTCTAGCAGCGAGATAGACAAGCCTGCCTTCTTGCCCATCCACTTTTAATTTCTTAACTAAACGAGGTTGAGCCAGAATGATGAGCCCTGCTGAGTCAAAATGGTTTAGCGACCAGTCCATGACCAAGTCCAGTTTAGATTGACCGCAGGGATCAGGTAGTGAATTGGTCAGTAAGAAGTAAGTCGCTGCTTGGTCATCGTCTTAGGAATCAGAAAGTTTGTACTGATGATCATAGCAGAATATCTCTTAGTCCGACTACATTTTCGAGGATGTAATCTGGCTCGGCTGTTTTTAGCTGGTTGGCATTTTGAGCTCCACTCAATACGCCAACTGTCAGGCCGCATTTTGCATTTTTGCCTTCTAGGATATCGATGGTAGAATCCCCCGCTTTCAATACTTCCTCAGGATTGGAAATGGTGCAGATGTCCATGGCTTTTAGGATCATATCCGGCCCTGGTCTGCCTATGGTCACATCGTCTGCCGTCACAAGGCCGTCGATGTCTTTTCCGATCTCCCAGTTAAGTTTGGTAAGCAGTGAGGATGCTGTTTTTCTGTCATAACCTGTGTTGAGGACCACGGCGATCCCTGCACTTCGGAGGGCTTCCATGGTTTCCTTGACCCCCGGAAAGGTTTTGACGTCCAATTGCTCGTAGGCAAGCTTTAGCTCAGGTTTGAAATTGGCGAAAGCACTGGCGGCCGTATCGGTTACGTTTTCGGTATCGGTGCAGGCCACAAGTACATCGGTGATGGCTTGGTGTTTTTCTTTTCCAGCACCGTGTTCCAGGACTTCTTCTAAGGAAACATGGAAGCCTTTATCGTTGATTACCTTTTGGACGGTTTTGTACACTACATTATCTTCGTCCACGGTGGTTCCTGCCATGTCTAGAACGACTAGTTTGATAGTTTTCATATTGTTAAGTTAAATAAATTCTGAATATTTTCTTTGGCATACCCTGCACTACCGGTCATGCCTTTTCCACCTATCCCCGTGACAATGTGGATATGCTCATCGACGGTGGCTTGGAATAGATCCTTGGTCTTGCACTGGGAATACATACCATACCAGCGGTGTGCGATTTCGTAAGTGGGGAGATCGATGATTTCCTTTGCTTTCTGCACCATAAAATCGTCGATTGCCATGTCCATGCCGTGGCCGAGGTCATCGATGTCCTTGGCATCAGCATATTGGTGACTGTCTCCGAGGATGACCGAGCCGTCAGTGGCCTGTTTGAAGAGGATGTGGATGCTCCATTTTTTTTCGGGAGAGCCCTGGGCTTCGCGGCTTTTGATAGCCGAAAATGACGGACACTCACTGAAAGATTCATACCTCCGAATGGAGAGTCCTGTCAGGACCGATCCGGGGAGATGGTAGCCGGAGCCTTGGGGTTTGGTCTGCATCATTTGCAGTTTGGAAACCTGTAGGTCACTTTGGGCAAAAAGTGCTGGGTAGAGGATTTTGAACTCCCTTCCGTTACAGATGACCACTTTGGAGGCTTTCAGTTTATGGCCACAGGCTGTCTCCACGTTCACGATGTTGCCAGTATGTTCGCAGGATGTGACGGTTTTGGCGGTGTAGATTGCTAGTTTCTTTTCGGTCTTCAGAAATTCCAACAGCCGATGAATCATAATGCGAGGCTCTACGGTCACCTCTTCTGGATAGAACAGTCCCCCTTTGGCATAACTACTTTTTAGGCCTGGGTAATTGTCCAGACAGGCCTGTTTGTTCAGCAGTTCAGAAGCATAGCCATTTTGATTATTGATGGCATGGAGTTCTTCGATGAGTTGCATCTCATCCTCATCAGAAGCAAGGTAGACTGTTCCGTTTTGGCGAACAGAGATGTCAAACTGGGACTGGAGGTCCTTATAGATGCGCAGGCTCTCTCGGCCATAATTCTGCCATTTGGTATTCATGCCCGATGGGACTACTTGTCCGAAATTCCGGGTAGTGGCGTCTTGCGGTGCTTTGTCCTTTTCGATCAGTGCCACTTTTAGCCCCGCCTCTAGGGCATGATAAGCATGAAATGCGCCTAATACGCCACCTCCAATTACTATTAGATCGTACATGTTGAATTGTTTTTTAAAAAAGATTTCTTAAATATTTTTATAGTTTAAAGTGATGCGTGAGATGCTATGGCTTGATGCCTACCCGGTAATAGCCCCCTTCATTGCCTGCTTCGAATGCGGAATCCAGCTGTCCAAGAGGGAATTCTTTTCCTACGAGGCTTTCAAAGGGGTATTTTGATGCTGCAGCAGTGAGAAACTCAATGGCGGCGGCCAGATCTTCGGGGATGTAATTGTGCAGCCCCTTGATGGTGAGGAGGTTTCGGACCAGGTATTCCGCATTGACCGATAAGTCCCTTTGCGGAAATACAGCACCCACCAGTACGATTGTCCCTCCAATTCCCAGTAATTGAACACATTTTTCCATTGCTTCAGGTACTCCGGAGGTTTCGATAATGACATCTATTTCTCCATGGGTATCGATCAATTCCTTGCTTTCTAGCCCTTCAAATAGGAGGGTGTGATCTGCGCCAAAAGCCTTAGAAAATGCTACTTTTTCCGGGTCCAGGTCCTGGGCCCATACCTGTGCAGCACCGTTTTCTTTTGCCATGGCGCATGCAGAAAGCCCAAGCATCCCGACGCCATTGACCAGTACGTTTTTACCTTTCAGGTTACCGGCAAGCCGGAGTGCACCAGCGATGGTGGCATGCGTGCAGTTTAGCGGAGCGGCTTCTTTTTCGGTGAGCGAAGAAGGTAGCCTAAAAATGGTCGTTCCTTTTCTTAGATGACAATGGCTGGAAAACCCCCCGTTCAGTTTGTATGTTTCGTTCATCTGCTCGTGGCCATACTTATAGAGCGCCTCTGATTTTTGGGGAAACCCTTTTTTTGAAGTGGGAGACAGCGGATCGTGGGCATAGACGGACCAGGTGATCTTGTCCCCTACCTTCAGTGGTGAGCCAAAGAAGTCTGTAACTCCTTCCTCCGCCAGCGCCTTGATAATACCAATGATCTCATGGCCCAGGATGCTATGTCCACAGGATTGTCGGCGGCCATAAAAAGTATGTAGGTCACTGGCGCAGATCGTTGCATAGTGGTTTTTTACAAGTAATTCACCTTCTTTTAATTGCGGTAGATCTATGGTAGCCGGTGAAAAAGGAGTATTGGCGTCCATAAATACCATTGCCTTTGCGGTTGTTGATGCCATGTTTTATTCGTAATTATCGTAATTCTATAAAGTAGATGACCAAGATGATGGCATCGGTTTTTTTGGTATTGACCGGCACATGGGGGAAATTTCCGTTGAAAAACAAGCTGTCCCCTTCTTCTAGGTCAAATGTGTGCTCACCGAGTTCGTATTTTAAGGAGCCTTTCACCACATAGAGGTATTCAAAACCGTCCGTAGATACCCTTTCGCGCTGGGAATTGCCCCTGATGGTCAACAGGGAGATTTCCATGGAAGATCGTTCTATTTTATGGTTAAGGATCAGTTCATAGTCAAAGCCTACAGCTGCTTCTTCTTTTTTGATGGATTGGTATTGGCTACGCTTTTTGAGTAGGTAACCGGGAAATTCCTTGTCACCCTTAAGGTCGGCAAAGAAAGCATTCAGGTCCACATCCAATGTGCTGAGGATTTGGATCAAAGAGGGGAGGGTAGGGAATACCCTTCCGTTTTCTATCTTGCTGAGCATGGCAATACTGATCCCGCTCTTGTCGGCCAGTTCTCCGAGCTTTAAATTGTGCGATTTTCGGATGTCTTTTATTTTGGCACCAATCCAGCTGGTGAGGTATTCAGAATTCTCCATAATGTACTGTTTTATCGTATCGTGAAAGTACGGCTGATTTTCCTTATATGAAAATTCGGTTGAGGGATGCAATGTCGATATATTTTTCCTTATATGAAAATTAATTTCCCTTAATGAAATATTAACGCTATGATAATACCTTTAATAGCCTAGCAACCACCCGTTAAATCTACCTTTGAAGAAGGATTAGGGTGTAAATTCATGCCTATATTTTAATCGTTAGGAAAAATAACATGACTAAGCTAAATAGAATTTCCATTACCAAGACGGATTTGTTGCTCATGGGGGCGGCATTTATGGCTTACACGGGAATGTATGCAGTGAGGAAGTCCTTTTTGGCAGGCCAATATGAAGGAATGGAACTCCTGAGTGACTTTCATTTTAAGACGCTGTTGATCATCAGTCAAGTGGTGGGTTATATGTTGTCGAAGTTTATAGGCATTAAAGTGGTATCAGAATTACCGGTCCAAAAGCGCTTTGCGGCGCTTGTGGGGTTAGTGGGGTTTGGGTTATTGATGCTCTTGTTATTTGCCTATGCTCCGGTTTGGCTTAAGCCTATTGCCATGTTTTTTAATGGACTTCCCTTGGGGATGATTTTTGGATTGGTGCTGGTTTACCTAGAGGGGAGAAAAAATTCAGAACTGTTGGTGGCGGGATTGAGTGCGACATTTATTTTCTCCACGGGCTTGGTCAAGACGACAGGGGTATGGCTGATGCAGGAGTACCAGGTAAGTGAGGCCATGATGCCCTTTGTGACGGGAGCGATTTATTTTCCAATGTTTGTTCTGGCAGGATACGGGCTTAGTAAAAGTGGCGGGCCGACAGAGAGTGATAAGCTGCTAAGGACAGAAAGGGTTCCAATGAAAAAAGCAGAGCGAAAAGAGTTTCTGCGGCAGCATGGTTCTGCTTTTCTGGGTTTGGTGTTGATCTATGTAGTATTGACCGTGATCAGGGATTTTCGCGACAATTTTATCGTTGAATTCTGGGAGGAATTAGGGCTTTCCGGCCAGCCAGAGTTGATTACATTGACGGAGATCCCCATTGCCTTGATCGTTTTGGTCATATCGGCACTGGGGATTTTGATATTGGATAATAGGAAAGCCTTTAATATTGGGATGGGGATGACAGTGCTGGGAGCTGTTTTGATGCTGGTGTCCACGGTCATGTTTAAAATGGGTCTGATCGGGGCTGTTGTTTGGATGGTCAGTTCTGGTTTTAGCGTTTACCTTCCCTATATCTTGTTCCACTGTCTGTTGTTTGAACGTTTTATCGCAGTACTGAAGTACAAAGGGACGGTGGGGTATTTGTTTTACATAGCAGATGCCTTTGGTTATTTGGCCAGTGTGGGCATTATGATTTTCAAGGAAACCATTCCCTATCACTATTCCTGGGTGGGATTCTTTACCAAGATCAATTTCATAGGAGGTTTGCTCATCGTCTTTTTGGTGGCTGTTTCTATGCTGGTGGTCAATACTGATATCATCAAGGTGAAATTACGAAAGCTATATGGCGCATCGATCAAAGGATAAACCAAGGGCCGAATGGCCATAAAAGTTCTAAAAAGAAAAATTGACAACTATGTAAGAGGTTAGCCAAGAATCTTAAACCTGCGAACCTTTACCTGTTAAAAATAAATGTCCACCTATAAAATATGCCTATGTGAAATCACTCCTTACTCTATAAATGCATGAAGCCCGAAACTTAGAAATTCCGGGCTCCTGTTAAGCTAATTTGTTCCAGTCGGCGATCGACCAAAACCTCGACTGGATGAAGTATCATTTAATGCGAAACATTAAAATCTAATTATCAAAGATATGAAAAAAAATGTATCCCGATTTCTCATTCCCATGAGAATCTTGAAGACATTGGCTTTTTTTTCGTTAATAGGGCCATTATGTCTTTCTGCAAGAGCCGATCGGTTCGATGCACCTTTCGATTACCAAGCCACTAAAAACGTTACTGTCTCAGGGACGGTGGTGGATGAGAATAATTTACCGCTCCCAGGTGTGACCATTTTGGTAGAAGGTTCCGGTAAAGGTACGGTTACTGATCTGGATGGGAAATATCAAATTACTGTTCCCGAAGGTACCCAATTGACATTTTCATTTATTGGCTATACCAAACAGAAAGTAGCTGTTGGGGGGCGAAATATTGTCGATGTCACATTGGAGGAAGATGCCAAGGCCTTGGAAGAAGTAGTGGTTATTGGCTATCAGGAGGTAAAAAAAGAGAACCTGACGGGAGCCGTGGACCAAGTGACCTCTGAGGTGTTGAGTGATCGTCCGATCAGGGATTTGGGACAGGGGCTAAAAGGCCTAATTCCCAACTTGAACATTGGCCTTACTTCTGGCGCCCCGAATTCTACAGCGGATTTTAATATTCGTGGTTTTACAGGAATGAACTCCAAAGGCGCTCCGCTGATATTGGTAGATGGAGTGGCTCAGGATATCAATACGGTGAATCCGGAGGATGTGGCCAGCATCTCGGTGTTGAAAGATGCCGCATCTTCGGCTATATATGGTTCGAGGGCGCCTCATGGTGTGGTTTTGATCACTACCAAATCAGGAAAGGCCGGAGAAATGCAAATCAATATATCTTCTAATGTTTCTTTTTCCCAACGTATCGGTTTACCAGAAGGGATAAATTCTGTAGAATTTGCAAATGCTTGGAATGATGCTTTTGTCAATGCCCAGCAAGCGCCCTACCACAGCGAAGAAACCATTGCTAAAATGCAAGCCTATCTCGACGGAACAAGTGATATAAATGCGGCAATTGACGTAGGTAATGGACGTTGGGGCGCTTGGGGAGACTTTCAGTTTGGTAATACCCAATGGCAAGATGCAGCGTATCGGGACTGGCAGGTCAATCAAAAGCATACCGTCAGCTTTAGCGGGGGGGCAGAAGATGATAAGCTGAATTACTATGCCAGTATTGGTTGGAACCAAAACCAAGGCATTATGCATGAAATGCTCACTGACCAATTTAATCGGTACAATGCCACCCTGAAACTATCCACAAAAGTGAATGATTGGTTAGGGCTGTCATTAAACAATCGGTACAGCAGAAGTGTTTCTGATCGGCCAAGCTACGGGAGTGGAGATTATGGTTTTACCGAGATGGTCGGGGGACGTGTATGGCCGACTGTGCCTTTTTACAACCCAGATGGTAACATGCCTTATAACAATCCTATTTTTAGGTACATGGAAGAGGGGAATGCATTGGATACCAAAGATGATTTTTGGACTACTGCATCCATTGATCTCACACCGGTAAAGGGATTGTTGATTAAAGGATCTTACTCTTTCAATACGTACTCAAGGGATTACTCCAAGGCGCATAACCACATCACGGCCATTACCGATTATACGGACGAAGAAGGTACTTACTGGTACAACGAGTGGGCCTATCAGAATTATCCTAACAGTTATGAATCCCGGTTCAATAGAGAGAATTACTCCCAAATTGATCTTTATGCCAATTATGATTTGAGCATCAATGATCATAGTTTTTCGGCTATAGTAGGTTACCAACAGGAGCTAAAACAGTTGAAAAGCCTATATGGTTATAAGACCAATTTGATAACAGAAGATATTCCTTCCCTAAGTACAGCGATTGGTGAGGCGCCTTCAGTAGATGATGACCTGAGCCATTGGTCAACTAGGGGATATTTTGGAAGATTGAAATACAACTATAAGGAAAAGTACCTGATCGAATTCAACGGTAGGTACGATGCCTCTTCCCGCTTTCCTACAGATACGCGTTGGGCATTTTTCCCATCTGTTTCAGCAGCATATAATATTGCCAATGAAGATTTTTGGTCGGTTGAGCAGATTGGATTACTAAAGATACGCGGATCATATGGTGAATTGGGCAACCAAAATGTCTCGAACTATGCCTATTTGCCGACCATGGGGGTGACGGCCAAGACCCAAAATGTCCTTGGTGGTAGCAGGGTTCCAGCAGTGAGAATACCTGGTTTGGTCAGTCCGGATATAACTTGGGAAAAACCAAGGACGCTGGACATCGGGATAGATATAATGGCCTTTAACGATCGTTTTTCCATTACTTACGATTGGTACCAAAGAACTATTTACGACCAAATCGGCGTAGCCGAAGAGTTGCCGGAGGTTTTGGGGACTAGCGCTCCACAAAGGAATAATGCAGTTTCAGAAACTAGAGGTTGGGAACTGTCCCTAGGGTGGAGAGATAATGCAATATTGGCTGGTAAAGGGCTGAACTGGGGTGCCCGCTTTATTGTGTCTGATTACATTGGCTATGTCGTGGACTATGAAAATGCTTCCGGGTCAATGAACGGGACATGGACACCTGGAGAAAGGTTTGGTGATATTTATGGCTATAAGGTGGATGGCATCGCTTCAAGTAGTGCTGACTTTACCAACAATGCCTCTCTTCACCGGTTGTACAGTGATTATTGGTTTCCTGGTGACCTGGTCTATCAGGACTTGGATGGCAATGGTATGGTAGGTAATGGCACAGACAGCTGGTATAATAAAGGTGATTTGGTAAAACTAGGAAATTCCTCTCCAAGATATACTTATGGGGTTACTTTAACGGCTGATTGGAATGGGTTTGATATGCGGATGAACTTTGAGGGGGTTGCTAAGCAGGATCTTTGGTTCTCGGGTCTGTACTATCAAGGTATAGACACTGGTGGGAGTATGTGGTTTTCTACTTTTATGAAACATAGTTTGGACTACTGGACTCCTGAAAATACAGGAGCTTATTTTCCGAGACCATATATGTCCAGTCAGTACGGGGGTAAGCTAAAAACCAACGATCAAATGCTCACCAATGCTGCTTACCTACGGTTCAGGACTTTACAGATGGGCTATACTTTTCCAAGGGTAATGATGAACAAGCTATTTATAAAGAAATTACGGGTGTTTACCTCTATTGAAAATGTGGGCTTGCTAATGAACAAGTCCCATGTGAAGATTGATCCGATGTTGTTGAACAACAGCGGAGGTAGGACATATCCCCCACAGCGTACTTTCAGCGTGGGACTTAATTTGACATTCTAAGCTATAAAAACTAATAGACATGAATAATTTTATGATCACTAGGCTTCTGGCCTTGGTAGCTTTCGTTGCCATGATGAGCAGCTGTAATGAAGACTTCTTGGAAAGATATCCACAAGATGAGATATCCGATGCGGTTTATTGGACCACGGAAAAAGACCTGGAAAATTATGTAAATGGCTTATATGACATTCTTCCTTCCTACAGGGGATATGCGCCGAAATATGCATGGGAAAATGGAACTGATAATATGATCGGAGATGATAGAGGGGTGTCCATGATCAATGACAGGATTTGGAATATGGACGGAGATGCTCCCGCAAGTAGTAGTACTTGGAATGGTGGCTACGATAACCTCAGAAAAATCAACTATTTTCTAGAGCAAAAAGATAAGGTTGGTGAGGATGTCCTTGCCAATGCAAGTACTCAACACTATATAGGTGAAGCTTTGTTCTTCAGGGCTTGGGTGAACTTTGACCTACTGAAATCCTTTGGAGGTGTTCCTTATATTGATAAAGTACTGGGGACTGAGTCTGAGGAATTGTACACGACTAGGATGGGGAGAAATGAGTTTGCCCAAAAAATCATTGAGGACCTGGATGAGGCGATTCAAAAATTGCAGTGGAGCGGCAATGGGCCAGCTGCGGTATCCATGAGGATTACCAAAGAGGCAGCATTGGGGTTCAAAACCCGGGTAGCACTTTTTGAAGGTTCTTGGGAATACTATCATGACAAACATGACACGCCCTTTAATGCTGAAGGGCAGAATGGGGCTAGTTTCCTTAACCAAGCTATTGATGCCAGCCAAGAGTTGATGGGGTATCTTGGTGAAAATATCTATAGTACTGACTATAGAACACTGTTTAATCAAGACCACTATTATGATATACCCAGCGTATTACTGTACCGCGAGTATTTGCCAAGTGACGGGATTGGTCATAGGTGGTGGAATTACAATGGTGCAGGCGGTGGAGGAATAGGCCTTACCAAATCCCTGGTGGATGATTACCTTATGGCAGACGGAACACCTATCGAGATGAGCGTTGATTATCAAGGAGATGAGCGCCTGGAACTTGTAGTGGCGGGTCGTGATCCGCGATTGGCGCAAACGATTTATCATCCTGGTCAGGGAACGCTGGGAGAGATCATTGGCTCCTCATATGAAGGGACAGCCCCGGGGATTACCAGTACGATCACCTATTACAAGTGTTCTACAGGTTATTTTTGCTATAAAGGTGTGGCACCTCAGGATGCAGTATATAGTGGTTCACCTGCTGGACAAGGGTTGATTTATCTAAGGTATGGTGAGGTGCTCTTGGCCAATGCAGAAGCCAAGGCTATTTTGGGTACGATAACACAGTCCGATTTAGATCAAACGATCAATGTGCTCCGTGGACGTGTGGGAATGGCTCCATTAGATATGGCTGTAGTTGCTTCCTGGGGTGGTGATTATCAGAAACGCTATCCCAATGAGAGTAACCTTATCAATGAAATCAGAAGAGAGCGCAGGGTGGAATTGGCAATGGAAGGGCAGCGTTTTGACGATCTTCGGAGATGGGCATCACTGGATCAACTGATCGGGTGGGTGCCTCGTGGAGCTAAGGGGCAGCAGTACCTGGATTATGCAAATTCTCCTGAAGGCCAATCAGTGGGGTACTCCTTGAGTCCTGCTGATATTTACACCGACAGTAATGGGTATTTACTGCCTATTGGTCACAGGTCTGATTTTCAGGAGGGAGGTACGGGTTTCGTCTTCAGTGCTGAGAGAGATTACCTGAGTGCTATTCCCAGGGCTCAGATCGTGTTGTATCAAGAAAAGGGAGGAGTCAGTTTAGCGCAAAACCCTAACTGGAATTAAGTATTAACAAAACCTTAAATGTTATGAAAAATAAAATTGTATTGGTGGTCTTGGCGCTTGCTATGGTTTCTTGTGGGCAGCGGGTAGAGCTCGATGAAGGTCAGTGGGGCGTTCATGCTGATATTACTAGCGGCGCATTCTTTTATAAATGGGAGTTGAATGACATTACGCTAGCAGAAGGAGATGTAGAAGGAGCCAGAAGGGAAGATGTCACGGTCTCTACTGATGTAAATACCGAAAATCAACAGGTAGTCACCACTATTAATGCCGAAGAGGACTTGAGTAGAATGGCGTGCTATATCTATCATGATGGAGTGAAAGTAGAACCCCTTGCTGGTGCTCCCGCGCTTGGAGTAGTCAGTGATTATTCCACAGGTGAATTTACCTATAGGATTTATTCTGCCAACGGGGAGTTTAAGGATTGGACGATTGTGGTTACCCAATGATAGTTTGTTTGTTTGGATTGGAGAAGGTGGTCAGCCTGTGATTATGGGCTGGCTCCTTCTTTTTTGTTGATTGTTAATTTAGCGTATGATGAATAAATGTAGAGGTATATTGGTTTCTTGCTTTGCGATGGTTTTGGCTACTTTTAGTATTCAGCCCTCACTGGCGCAACTTACGGGGCGAGTGACGGTGGCGGAGAAAGATGATAGCGTGGCTGAAGCACAGGGCTATGCCGGAGCGGTAGTTTCCGATGGTTTCCATGTGGTGGAGACAGATGAAAAAGGTTATTTTACATTGTCTGGATGGGAGAAACAACAGTTTGTGACTATTTATCCAAGTGCAGACTTTTCTGTTGGAGAAAGGTATATTGCTATAGAGGAAGGTCGGGATGACTACAGTTTTGAAGTTTCTTTAAAAGCCGTTAAAAAAACGGTTGATTTTATTCAGATCAGTGATACAGAAACATTTGAGTACGGAGGCTGGGTGGATGACCTGAAGCAATATATAAAGGTTCACCAGCCTGATTTTGTGGTGCATACAGGGGATATTTGCTATGAGTCAGGCATGAAGTGGCATAGCGAAAACATCACCCAAAAAGAATTGGGAGTTCCTGTTTATTATTGTTTGGGAAACCATGACTTGATCAAAGGCGAGCGTGGAGAAGCTTATTTTGAGTCAAAATTTGGCCCTGCTTGGTATGCTTTTGAAGCAGGTGGGGTCGTGAATGTCATTACGCCAATGATGGGCGGCGACTATCTTCCCGGCTTTGATCATGAGGATATTGGCGGTTGGCTGGAAAACTTATTTAAGGTATACGGTGAAGAAAAAACCAAATTTTTCTATAATCATGATTTGTTGACAAGTGGAGACACATTTGAATTTAAAATCAACGAAAATAACGCAATAATACTCAATGATTATGGTCTTAAAGCATGGTTTTATGGTCATCACCATATGAACATGGCCAAGGAGCATGGAGAGGCAGGTGTCCGTTCCTATGGTACTTCTTCCATGCCACAGGGCGGGATAGATCATTCCCCATCTTCTTTTAGGGAAGTGAGTGTAGATCAAGATGGAAATATAAAAAGTAACATGAGATGGACCTATTTAGATCGGGCTATTCAAATCAATAATCCTTCTAATGGGACCGCTGTGATAAATAAGGAAGGGGAGCTTTCTTTTTCTGTAAATGTCTATGATACCGGAGCAGATGTGGACAGTGTCATTTACAGTGTTTGGGGAGCAGAGGGATTTAATTGGTCAAATTCTCTTGATACCGGTGTTTGGGCGAAGATGGGCCAGTTTTCGGATTGGAATTGGCGGGCAGATGTGGAGCTGGACACTCTCGGTAAACATACCTTGGTGGTAGATGCGTATCTGAATAGTGGTGAGGTACTCCATCGCAAAAGCACTTTTCAGGCTGTTTCCAGCAATGTAGTTGAAGAGTTGTCTGGTGATTTGGAATGGCCAAACCTTGGCGGGAACGAATCCCATGATGCTGTAAGTGACCAATCCTTGGCGCTTCCCTTTCAGTTGGCATGGACGAAAAATATTGGCAGTAATATATTCATGAGTTCACCTGTGCTTTATGATGACTATGTACTTTCCTCCAGCTTCGATGATGGCAATGCGACGAATTGTTTTATCGTTTGTTGGAGCGGCAAAACCGGGGAAGAGAAATGGCGCTTTTCTACTCGTAATGGGATCAAAAACCAAATGGTTGTTGCAAAAGGGATGGTTATTGGTACAGATATGGAAGGTTATACCTATGCGGTAGATATTGCATCTGGAAGAAAGGTATGGGAGAGGGATATTGGATATGACCGTAAGTATGGCTTCGTTTCAGGTATTGTGACAGATGGGGAAGTTGTCTATACAGGTTTTTCTGAGAGCCTCACTGCATTACAGGTTACTGATGGAACGCCATTATGGAAGGCAGATAAAAACCGGGGAGGCTATGGAACTACGGCCACCATGACATTGGCAGGGGATGTATTGATTGTTAACCGCCAATGGGGAGGGATAGACGCTTTCCGGAAAGTTACGGGAGAGCATCTCTGGACCCGAAATGATGACGGCCTACGTTTTCGAGATGGTGTTTTGACATATAAGGAAGGGAGTCTTTGGGTGGCAGAGCGAAGTAGTTTGACTACTAATAAGCTTCATGAGATAGCGCCTGCAACAGGTAAGACCTTGACTGTGATGGAAACGGGAATGACCAATACGGGGACTTCGGCACCTATCGTTACCGGTAATAAGCTCGTCATCGCAGGTGCACACCCCGGAATAGCGGCTTTTGATAAAATTCAAAAGAAACAACTTTGGGAATTTCAGGTGGATAAAGCGATGTTTTATACACCATCATATTTTGAAAATCAAGAGCAAAGTATAGAAAGCACCCCGGTTTTGGTGGGGGATTTATTGATCTTTGGTGCAATGGATGGAAATGTCTATGCAGTTAATGTCCATGACGGAAAATTACTGTGGAAAACAAGACTTGGAGCACCTGTGATGACTACAGCTGCCATTTCTTCCAATGGGTTTTACATCAGTGATTTCGCTGGGAATATTTATTGTTTTAGGTCCAAAGAAAGTAACTGAGCCTTGTATAAAGACTTGAAAACTGACCGAGGTAATTCGGGTCGGTTTTCAGGTGTTTTTAATTTACCCGCATTCCAGGATTTGGAAAAAAGTGAACAGAAAAAACACCGCTATGCAGGTGTTGGGCTATGCCTTTAGCTGTTTGGGATTTGAAATCCCGAACTGGCCTAGGGGGGGGATCCCCCTAGGCCATTTTTGAATAGCACAGGCATCAATAAGGATACAGGTTTTCAGCAACTTACATGCCCGTATCGGAATATAGGACACCTAAAGGTGAACTCCCTTGATCCACTTAGGCTAACTCATGCTGCGGTTTCGCTAAAAAACCTTCTGTCCTGTATGGTTATTTATCTTGGATAATCTCATCAGGAACCTTCCCGATCCAAGCCTCTGGTGTTTGTGCGATGTCGAACAGGTGGGCGATGATCGCTGCTGTGTTTGTGTTAGAATTCGGTGTAGTAAGTTCAAAACCTTTCTTGATGCCCGGCCCCTTGATCATCCATGGGACTTCCATTTCTTGAGGGCTCGTTCCTCCGTGACCATTGCCTACCCCACCATGGTCTGTAAATAAAAGGAAGTGAGTGTTTTGGTACAAACCTTTCGCTTTTAATTGCTTCACAAACTCGCCAATCTTATTGTCGACTTCCTCGATGGCCGTAATGTATTCTGGAGACATCCACTGGTGCCGGTGTCCGGCATGGTCTACGTGCACGGAATAAAGGAAAGTCAAGGTGGGGAGGCTTTTGTTATTTTCGATAAAATCCAATGCGGCTTGATAGTTTTCCGAATATTCATCATTCTCCTCAAAATTCACCTCATCCAAATAGGTTTGGTTAATGGGGTTGATGAGGCTTTTCCAGTTGTAATAATAGGCTGTTTTTATGTTGGGGACTTGGTCTTTGACGATTTTAAATATAGAAGGGAAATAGCCTTCTGCATCCATCTCCTGCGGTTCGAGTGAATGGTTTTCTTTTTTCCATCCATTTTCAAATACGCCATGTTGTTCTGGGCCTGCTGCAGTAAGATGGCTCGTCCAGTTTGGCAGTGTTACGGATGGCATGACAGTTCTGGTGTTAAAGGAAATAACCCCATCTTCGAAAAGGGAGTCAATATTGGGATGCGCTGCTGTCTGAAAGCCTTCTACGCTAAGACCGTCCAAACCTAATAGAATGACTCTTTTGGGAGATTTTTTTTCTGTACTGCAACCTACAAATAATAGGACGAAACTTATCGAAAGAACAAGGGCGATGCAATTGCCTGATAGTGGCTTCATAAGACAGGGTAAATTCATTTTATTTTCTTTTAAGGAAAAATTGTTTCTGTAAAAGTAAATATAATTGTGTAAATGGAATATGATTTAGTTTTATCTAACTGTTAAATTGTTGTTATATTGTTTGTGATTATAAATTAGTTGTAGGATGATATTTTTTAAATCGTAGTTTTCCATATAGGAAGCTGCCTATTTATAATGTTTTTAGTTTCTTTTAAAGAAAATATTTCGACTTATTATTTTTATTACATTATATTTTTCGTTTAATTTCATCTTTAATAGCGTAGGTGAAAAGTTTGGTAGGGAACACCCATGACTGATGACGATGCATAGAGAAGGACGTCGAGCAGGTAAAACTTTATGCCTGGAATATACCTTAGCCTATCTACGCCATGTCGCATGCTCACACCTCCAAACTAACTGATTTTCTTGCGCTTTCAGCTCTTTCCGAAATCTGTCAGGACAGACTACGACGGTTCCAAATGCTTAAACTGGAGTTAAGCAATAATTGATAACAAACTATAACTTAACTGTATATGAAATTGAAATTGGTAGGATTGCTGTTTTGCTTTTGCGTGGGTGTGGCAGAGGCGAAAATAGGGCTTACATCAACTATTGCCCGAGAGGGGGGAGCAACACCTGATTTTCCCAATATTGTTTTTTTCTTTGTTGATGATATGGGCTGGCAGGATACTTCCGTTCCTTTTTACACGGAGAAGACTTCCCTAAATCAACGCTACCATACACCCAATATGGCGCTTTTGGCACGTCAAGGGATGAAATTCACCCAAGCTTATGCCAGTGCTGTTTGTTCTCCATCCAGGGTCAGTTTGATGACAGGAATGAATGCAGCCAGACATCGGGTAACCAACTGGACATTAAACAAGGATGTGTCGCCGGACATAGAAAATCCGGTAGTCGAACCACCCAAATGGAATGTAAATGGCCTTAGTCCAGACCCTTCTGTACCTTACACCGTCACGGCCAAAACCTTGCCTTCTTTGATGAAAGAGGCAGGCTATCGTACCATCCATGTCGGAAAGGCACATTTTGGCGCAAAAGGCACACCGGGAGAAGAGCCTTTGAACTTAGGTTTTGATATCAATATTGGTGGTCATGCCGCTGGAGGTCCAGGGAGTTATTTAGGTATACATAAATTCAGCGCTGACTGGAGGGACCCGGGAAACCATATATGGGATATTCCCGGATTAGCGTCCTACCATGGTCAAGAAATTTACCTGACCGAAGCACTGACACGGGAAGCCTTAAAGGAAATTAGTAAGTCGGTGGAGACAGAGCAGCCATTTTATTTGTACATGTCCCATTATGCCATTCATGCTCCTTGGGAGAATGATGAGCGATATTGCCATAAATATATTGCCCAGGGGCTTAGCGAAGATGAAGCCACGTATGCTTCCATGATTGAGGGTATGGACAAGTCTCTTGGTGATATTATGGAGCACTTGGAGCAATTAGGCGTTGCCGATAATACCATTATTGTGTTTATGTCCGATAACGGTGTTCATAAACAAATGCCACAAAATAAGCCCTTGAGAGGCCATAAGCTCAGCCCCTATGAAGGAGGTATTCGTGTGCCGCTATTGGTGAAGTGGCCTGGAGTGGTCAGCCCGCAAACAGTTAATGATGAATATGTCATTATAGAAGATATATTTCCTACCTTTTTGGAAATGGCAGGTCTTAGGAAATATGCCCAGAAGAGCGTTGATGGGAAGAGTTTCGTCCATAAGCTGAAGGGTAAAACCTCCTCCCGGCAACGGCCATTATTGTGGCATTATCCCAATACGTATTATAATCCGCCCTACAGTGTGGTCAGGCTGGGGGGCTGGAAGCTGATTTATCATCACCAAGACCAAAGAATGGAGCTTTTTAATATCAACAAGGATATAGGGGAAACTACCGATTTGAGTAAGGTAGAAGAAGCTAAGACCAAAGAAATGGCTGACTTGATGACCAAACTCCTCAAAGACACCAAAGCACAGATGCCTATTATAAAAGCCACTGGCGAAAGGGTCCCTTTTCCCAGTGAGTTGACTTTATCCTCCTATGTGCATCAGTCACTATTGCGGTCTGGCTCCCCTTCAAAACCCGTCGATAGGCAGCTGTTTTGGGGATCAAGTTCTTCCCGGTATCCGCTGGGACAGACCATGCCGATTCTTAATGCCTCAACTGGGTTTAATCAAAAGAATTTAACTAGATGAATATGAAATTGTCTTTAATAGTGTTGTTCGTTTTTTTTGGGTGTCAGTTAGCTTCTGCCCAGACCTATGTCGAGGTTCAGGATCTGACGATTTCCCTGAGTGAACAAACGTATGCTGCTCCGGTAAAAAACCAGGCAGTGACCGGAGAGCAATTGTCCATAGGTGGAGAAGCCTTTGAAAAAGGCATTGGGGTTCATTCCCACTCGGTGATCAAAATAAACATGAACAATGGAAGCCACTTTTCTGCCAAAATTGGCATTAACGATTCCAAAATTGACTATGAATCAGAAGTAGTAAAAACTATACCACTTACAGACGGTAAGCGGGTTTTTTATGAGGTGACTTCCAGTAAAAAGCAATTTATTGGTGTTGAGGGTGAAAGCGGATCAGTAGATCAGGGGACTGTTATATTTAAGGTGATCCATAATGGAGAGGAAATCTACAGCAGTGGCGTCATGCGCAGAGGAGACAAAGCCAAGGAAGTCAACTTGGATGTAAAGGGAGGTGTACTGGACTTAGTAGTGGAGGATGCCGGAGATGGATCAAGCGGTGACCACGCTGTTTGGGCTGATCCAAAAATCGACTACTTTGAGATTGCTCCCGTTATCATTCCCGGAGATTTTGTAAGCGAAAAAGTAGAACAGAAAAGTGATATCAAGGCAGCTTTACGGGAGAAATTAATGAGGCTGGATCCAGTGGAATTGCCCATCGATCAGCCTAGCTATGATTGGTTGATTGATAATTCAAAAGCCAAGGCACAAGTATATAGAAACGGAAAAGATCACCTGGTCCTGAGCAATGGGTTGATTGCACGGACGTTTACCTTGGTTCCCAATTTGGCAACGATAGATTATTCCAACCTGATGACAGGAGAGACTTTGCTACGGGCTGTATCCAGCGAGGGGGTATTGACCTTGGACGGAAGAAGTTACGATATTGGTGGTTTGAGCCCACAGCCAGAGTATGGCTATACGTTAATGAAATGGACTGACCAGTTGACCGCTACCAATAATAGTTTCCAAATTCAGGATTTTGAAGTGAAGGAAATCACCGATCGACTAGCATGGAAAAGGACTCGCTGGGCCATGAACGAAAAGATGCCCACCGGCAAAGAAGTAGTGTTTACCCTTTCCAAGAATGATATTTTGGTGAAGGTGCACTTTGCTCTGTATGACGGGATACCTACACTTTCCAAGTGGATAGAGGTCATCAATGATAGTGATCTGATGGTGCAGCTGAACAGTTTTAAGCTCGAACAGCTGGCCGTGGTCGAGGGAGAAAACCTAGTGGGAACGCCCGACCATTGGGTGACACCCAACCTCCATGTGCAAAGTGATTATGCTTTTGGCGGGATGCAGCAAAAAACATCCCAGAAGACAACGTATTGGGAGAAAGACCCCCGCTACACCACGCAGACCAATTATCCCATGAACGTTCCTTGCCTGCTGGAAGTCAAGCCGCCCTTGGGACCCGAGACGGCCATTGCTGTCAGTGACACCCTGACCACTTTTAGGGTATGGGAAATGCCAATGGATTCAAAAGAAGAGGAACGAAAAGGTTTGTTTATCAGAAAAATGTACCGGACCATTTCACCTTGGACTACTGAAAACCCCATTTTTCTCCATTTGACCTCTACAGATCCCGAGGTAGTCAAAACGGCAGTGGACCAGTGCGCTGAAGTAGGCTATGAAATGATTATTTTAAGTTTCGGGAGCGGAATGGACATGGAAGATGAGTCCAGTGATAACTATGCGAAGTTCAGCCAGCTCAGGGAATATGCCAATGCCAAAGGGATCGAGCTGGGCGGTTACTCCCTATTGTCCAGTCGGTGGATCAGCGAGGAAGTGGACGTGATCAACCCAGAAACGGGCAAGAGAGGCGGGATGATCTTTGGCTCATCACCTTGCTTGAGCAGTGAATGGGGATATGAGTATTTCCGCAAGGTCAAGAAGTTCTTTGAGAAGACCGGAATGCAGGTATTTGAGAATGACGGATCCTATCCGGGGAATGTCTGTGCATCTACATCGCATGCCCACCATAATGGGCTAGGTGATTCGCAGTGGAAGCAATATGCCCAAATCCAGGGGCTGTACAAATGGATGCGATCGAAAGGCATTTATATGAACGTTCCTGATTTTTACGTCAATTCGGGAACCAATAAAACCGGAATAGGGTACAGGGAAGTCAATTGGTCATTGCCTCGCGAAAGGCACTTGATGCATGGACGACTGAATATTTACGATGGACTTTGGGACAGGACACCAAGTATGTGCTGGACATTTGTCCCTTTGACCCAATACCACGGTGGAGGCGCTGTGGCTACCCTAGAGCCGCTGAAGGACCATCTGGAGGATTATGAAAATCACATGATGCAAAACTATGGGTCCGGTGTCCAAGCTTGTTATAGGGGGGCGAGGTTATATGATGCCCCAGAGACCAAAAAACTGGTCAAGGAAGTGGTGAGGTGGTACAAGGAATATAGGCATATTCTTAACAGTGACATCATTCACCTGAGAAGACCATCTGGAAAAGACTGGGATGGGTTTTTGCATGCCAATCCAACTACGAAAGAGAAGGGCCTAGCCATGTTCTTTAACCCTACCGACCGGGACATGGAGCGTGAGATCAAGCTTCCATTGTACTACACAGGACTTACGGATGTGGCAAAAGTAAGGGAAAAGGAAGGAGATAGTAGGGCTTACACCTTGGACCGAGCGTACCGTATCCGGTTACAAGTTACTATTCCTGCCAATTCCTATACTTGGTATGTTATAGAGTAAGGTCGGTGCCCTGGGCAAGGACATGCTCCGTGGATGATCCATAAACCGGATTTATAGAACCTATTCGGGATTTAACTTAGTTTTCTGGTGGAGATATAGGGCACGATAGGGTAGACATCTTTGTTATCAGCTACGCCCATTTGTTTTGGGGAAGGTCCTACGAAAGAGGATTTTTTCCCTTTTATATTGATTTTTCCGTTTGAAGCAATGGTGATGGTGGCCCATAATGGATCCTTATACGGCGCAGTGTATTTGATCCAAGGATAGTTTTCGTCGACTTGTTCAGAGTAGCGTACGGTTTTGTACTGGTCACCTAGCCAGTAGTAGCTTGCGCTGTTGATCTGGACGTAATGGATGTCGTTGATCTTGTTAAAATAATCTTGGTGGTGGTGACCAGAAAGGACGAGGATTACTTTTTGGAAGCCTGCGTTGGTGTTGGCAGTCTCCAGGAGGTACCTGACCGCCATTCCGTTTTCGATACCGTATCGCTCATTGTCCAATCCTTGATGACAGCAGACGATGGACGGTAGGTTTGTTTTTTGGAGGTCATCTACCAACCAGTCCATTTGGCTGGGAGAGATATACCGGGCATAGCCCTTTGGCCGATCTGAGCTTTCGTTATGTTCATTTCCATCCAAAACGACAAAGTGGAAACCATTTTTGTCAAAAGAATAGTAATTGCCCTTGGCTTCCCAAAACTCCACGACTTGGTCCTTACTGAATCCTCCATCTGTGTCGTGATTGCCAATGACGTGGTGCTTATCACCAGAGAAGGTGTTCCATGCATCCAACAGCGGTTGGTTGGCTGGTTTGGGGACGCAGAAATCTCCCAGCTGAATGATAAAATCTGGCTGTTGTTCCTTCATGTCCCCGAGGAAAGCTTCCAGTCTTTTTTGTCCATCATGCATGATGTCATGGTGCAAGTCAGTGATGACTCCAAACGTAATGTTACTTTTGCGAGTAGGGGAGACAGCATGTGCCGATGGTCTGAAGGTCAGGCTTACTGCTCCCAATGTGCCTAGCTTTATGAATTCTTTTCTGTTCATTTTTTTCTTATAAGGAAAATTAATTGCGATAAATATATAAAAATTTATTTTTAAGAAAAATAATTTACTTTTAAGTAACTATTATCAAGACATAATACCAGCTTCCGGCACGACCGGCTCACCGTTACTTTGACAACTTTTATAAACCTTGGCTAGCGGCGGATGTTTTATTTTCGTGAAACAAGGAGATTACCCTATCTTATTAATGTTAATATAAATTTTTCAATAGTTGACTAACTACAAACCATATAGCATCAACTCGGATCCTACAAAACAACAATATTATGAAAAATGCAAGCCATACTTTTAGTGCAATAATAATAGCAGGACTCCTAGTCGGATGCGGCAGTGACAAAAAAAGTGAAGATGGAGCAGAGACAGTAAGTGCAGGGAGTCCGGTAGAGGTTGAGAATACAGCTTTTCCCGAAAAAGTATTTTGGGGAAGTCAGCATTTACATACGGCCTGGTCTGCAGATGCAGGTGCCTCGGGTACGAGAGTGGGGCCTGAGGAAGCCCTTCGCTTTGCACGGGGAGAGGAAGTCATTAGCAATACCAAACAAAAGGCACAGTTAGCAAGGCCGTTGGACTGGATTTCCATCACCGACCACTCAGATGGAGCCGGGGTGATCAATGCCATTATCGAAGGAGAGCCCGCTGTCATGGACGATCCTATAGTGGCACAGTATCATGAAGACATTAATGCCGGAGGCGAAAAAGGAAAAGCAGCCATGATGGACATCATCAATAGGCAAGCGACCAACAGCCTTCCCGAAATATTTACAGACCCTGAATTTGCCAAGTCCAATTGGGACAGGAACATTGATATTACAGAAAAGTATAATGAACCAGGCAAATTCACCGCATTGATTGGTTATGAATGGACTTCAAATTATGGTGGTGGCAATAACCTACACAGAAATGTCATTTATCGTGATGGTGCAGATATTGCCAAGCAAATGGCACCGATGACCACTTTTGATTCAGAAAACCCAGAAGACCTCTGGAAGTGGATGGCCAATTTTGAAAAGGTCACTGGAGGCGCTGTGCTGGCCATACCGCATAATGGAAACATGTCCAATGGGCTAATGTTTCAAGAAACGGCTTTTGATGGCAGTCCCCTTACGGTAGAGCTTGCCCAGTTGAGGAATAAATACGAAGTACTCTACGAAACCACCCAGGCAAAAGGCACCGGGGAGACCCACCCACTATTATCTCCCAATGATGAATTTGCGGATTTTGAAATCTGGGACAAGGGGAATCTCGTGTTAGTACCCAAAAAAGAAGGCATGATCGAAAACGAGTACATTCGTCAAGCTTTGCAAAACGGGCTTAAAATAGAAGAGAAATTGGGGGTAAATCCATTCAAATATGGGCAAGTAGGTGGTACAGACATTCACACAGGGCTAAACACAGCCGACGAAGACAACTTTTGGGGCAAATATGCCAATGAGGAACCAAGGGCAGAGCGGGCAACCGAAAAAGCACTGGATTTCCCATCGGGCTTCATCATGGCATGGAAACTGGGAGCTTCGGGCTATGCGGGCATCTGGGCCACTTCCAACACCCGTGAAGCACTATGGGACGCTATGAAACGTCGGGAAACCTACGCCACTACAGGGCCTAGGATGACGGTGCGCTTCTTCGGAGGGTTTGAATACACAGAAGCGGACCTTAAGGCCTCCAATATGCCAGAGATAGGATATCAAAAAGGCGTACCAATGGGAGGCGATATAAAAGCAGATGGCGACAAGGCACCGACTTTTATGATCCATGCACTTAAGGATCCTGAAAATGCCAATTTGGATCGGGTACAGGTCATAAAGGGCTGGCTGGATGATCAAGGTGGAACCCACGAAAAAATATACAACGTAGCTTGGGGTGATAGTGATAAACGCACGCTCGACAGCAGTGGGAAACTTCCGGACGTTGGAAACTCCGTAAACTTGGAAGAGGCTACTTGGGAAGATTCCATCGGAGCTGGGCAACTCAAAACGGTTTGGACAGACCCAGATTTCAACCCTGAGCTTTCTTCATTTTACTATGTTCGTGTCATCCAAATCCCGACCCCCAGGTGGACTCTTTATGATCAAGTCCGATTTGATGTGGAATTAGGTGATGAAGTACCGCTTACATTACAGGAGAGAGCCTTTACTTCACCTATCTGGTACCATCCTAACTAGTGGACTTTTATTCGAAAGTAGATGTAATCACATAAAAACCCACCTCATCATGAAGTCATTCCTTTATTTGCTTTTCCACACGATTCAACACTGATTCTTAATCATAAAGCCAATTCACCATGAAAACATCACCACATTATGTACTTGTCCTATTAACGAATGCTTTGGTACATCAGGTATTAGAATGAAAGTACGCCTATTTGCAGGATGGAATTTCTCGGCCGATGAATTAAAACAAAACGATTGGGTGAAGCAGGCCTATACGAATGGCGTGCCAATGGGATCCGATTTGCCGGCAGGCACTGGTAACCCTAAGTTTTTGGTCCAGGCACAAAAAGATCCAGACTCTGGCAACCTTGACCGAGTACAAATCATTAAGGTAACGACCAAAAATGGCCAATCGTCAGAAAAAGTATATGATGTAGTTTGGAGCGGTGACCGCAAACCGGATGCAAAAGGAAAAGTGCCCGCCGTTGGCAATACCGTTGATCTGGAAACGGCCACCTATACCAACACAATAGGTTCTGGAGAATTGATTGGGTATTGGGAAGACCCCGACTTTGACCCTACCGCTTATACTACCTATTACGCTAGGGTACTGGAAATACCAACCGAGATGGAGCACCCAACTTGCCGTTAAAAACAATCTTCCATTAAGTAAAACAGTTCCCCCAGTCATCCAAGAACGTGCATGGACCAGCCCTATTTGGTACAGCCCTAAATAAAGATCAAGAAGGCTTCTATTTTCACATAAAGACTTTAGATAAAACCACCACAAAATTATATGATTACACTACTATGAAAAAATGGATAAAAGAGCCACTCATACATTTTATGGCCTTGGGAGCGATCATTTTTTTGCTGTTCAGCCTAGTGAATACATCCGACGGAGATGAACGCCAAATCGTCATCGATGACGATAGGCTCGAACATATCAATGCGCTTTGGGAAATCCAATGGAAACGCCCGGCCACTCCAACAGAAATGCAGGGCCTGATCGAGAATTACATCCGTCAGGAAGTACTGTACAGGGAAGCACTTAGGATGAACCTGGATCATAATGATGAGGTGGTCAAGCGACGGTTATCCCAAAAAATGGAGTTTATGGCAGGCGATTTAAACAAAATAGTTGAACCTGTCACCGAAACCAAACTGAAAGCGTACTTTGAGGCGCATAAAGAAGACTACCGAATTCCCCCAACCTATTCGTTCGAACATGTCCTGATCTCAGCGCAGGACCACGACAATCCAAAAAACTATGCCACAGCACTTATGGCAACTGTAGATGCCAGCCAAATGGCATCCCTACAGGGAAAAGGTGACCATACCATGCTGCCTTTGCGATTTGAGAATGCAGGTATGGCGACTATTTTAAAGAATCTTGGCAGTGTATTTTATGATGGATTGGATCCATTGCCCCGTAACCAATGGGCAGGACCTGTGAAATCTGGATTTGGACATCATTTGGTTTTTATCACCAATAAGACAAATGCACGTATTCCCGAATTGGCAGAAGTAAAGGATAAGGTGATCCGCGATTACGAATACACTACAGAAATGGCCACTAAGGATGCAGTATATCAAGAGATGAAGGACAATTATGAGGTGGTCGTATCTTCGGAGGAATTAAATGCCGACCAGATAGCCTCCTTACTCGCTAACTTGCATACCCCATGAAGCCTATAATCCGTCTATTTATCGCCTTTCTTTGTGTCGTGCTTCTTCAGCTGGAATCCAAGAGCTGGGCCCATGAAATACGTCCAGCTTATCTACAGATCAACCAAACATCCGAAAACACCTATCAGCTGCTTTGGAAAGTCCCCAGAAGGGGAGATATGGTGATCAGTCTTCGTCCAGTTTTTCCTGATGATTTTACCCTGACCGAGGCAGGAAGCAGGGTGATGTCAGAAAGTGCCGTGATTTTTCATTATACCCTTACGGGCAAACAGCCCCTTGAAGGCAATGAATTAAAAGTCCACAACCTGAACAAGACACTGGTGGATGTCTTAGTGAATGTCAATTACCAAAACGGGGAAAAAGTCACCTTGATGCTTAGCCCAGACAGTCCCAGCACCATGATCCCCGGAGAAACCAAAAAATGGGATGTAATCATGACCTACACCATACTGGGAGTGGAGCATATCTGGTTTGGAATAGACCATTTATTGTTTGTTCTGGCACTGATCATCATAACGGTTGGCTTTAAAAAAATCATCAAAACCATCACGGCCTTTACCCTGGCGCATAGCATTACCTTGAGTATGGCCGTACTTGGTGTGGCCAATTTACCAGGACCGCCAGTGGAAGCGGTAATTGCCTTGAGTATTGTTTTTTTGGCCTCTGAGATCATCAAAAAGCTCCATGGCGAAGAAACATTGACGAGCCAAAAACCTTGGATAGTGGCTTTTACCTTTGGCCTTCTTCACGGCTTTGGCTTTGCAGGAGCCCTAGCGGATGTTGGCTTACCACAAACGGAGATCCCTTTGGCCTTGGCATTTTTCAATATCGGGGTGGAAATAGGGCAAATTATTTTTGTCTTGGTGATCTTAGCCGTACTAAAAGCCCTCTCCTTCAAAAGAGATTGGCCATTGGTACTTAAAAAAGTCCCTGCCTATGCGATCGGAGCCGCGGCGGCATTTTGGACCATAGAACGGATAGTTGGGTTTTGGTAGTGAGTAGTGATCACTACCTGGGAAAGTTTTGGAAACAAATCATTATGTTTGAATAGATTTTTGGAGGGATACCATTTTAAAAACATACACCTTTAATAGAAAAACCATTAGTTAGATGACATCTAGATCGGCTTTGACCACTAAGCGGGAAGCTTTGTCTCGCGTTATTTTTGGCTGTTCATTTTTTCTTCTTACCACCGCAGCAGTTGGACAGGATCTTCGGGGAAGAATAAGGGATCAGCAGAAAGCACCCATAGATGGTGCCTACATCTATCATTCTTCAGGAAAGCATGCCCACAGCAACAGTCTCGGGCGCTTTACCTTATCCCAAATAGAAAAAGGAGATACCCTCTCCATTACCTATACCGGCTACGAACCTGTGCGGTATATCGTCGGGGATCCAGACGATAATGTGACCATCCAGCTTAAGGAAAAAATCCTTTCCCTGGATGAAGTAACGGTATCTCCTGACCTCAATGCCATCAACCTGTTTACCGACATCAACCTACAAACCAATCCTGTAAATAGCTCCCAGGAATTGCTACGACGGGTGCCGGGACTGATCATTGGCCAGCACGCTGGGGGAGGTAAAGCAGAACAGATTTTCTTGCGTGGCTTTGATGTCGACCATGGGACGGACGTTAATATCACCATGGATGGAATGCCCGTAAATATGGTTTCACATGCACATGGTCAGGGCTATGCCGATCTCCATTTTATCATTCCGGAAACGGTCAATAAACTTGATTTTGGAAAAGGCCCCTACTATGCCAATCAGGGCAACTTTGCCACGGCTGGTTATGTCTCCTTCAAGTCCAAGGACCGCTTGGATCAAAGTCAGGTGAGGCTCGAAATGGGGCAGTTTAATACCCAGCGCTTCCTGGGCATGTTCAATGTCCTGAATACAGAAAAGCACTCTGCTTATCTGGCCTCAGAATACCTGCTCACCGACGGTCCTTTTGAAAGTCCCCAAAACTTTGACCGCTTCAATATCATGGGCAAGTATTCAGGGCAATTGGATAATAATGACCAGCTTTCGATCAGCTTCTCCCATTTTACCAGTAAATGGGATGCCTCTGGGCAAATTCCCCAAAGGGCAGTAGACAATGGATCCATCAGCCGGTTTGGGGCCATCGATGATACGGAAGGTGGACAGACAAGCCGCTCCAATTTATTGCTGAATTACACCCATCAAGTCAATGACGCGGCCTATATCACCAATACTGTCTATTATACGCAGTACGATTTTGAGCTGTTCTCCAATTTCACTTTTTACCTAGATGATCCTGTGTATGGAGATCAAATCAGGCAATTTGAAGACCGTCAGCTTTTTGGGGCTTCCAGTGAATACAACCAGTCTTTTAATGCCGGCTCGATGGATGGCCTGATTCAGGCTGGGGCTGGATTCAGGAGTGACCAAAGTAAGGATAACGAACTTAGTCATACCGCAAACAGAAAAACCCCCTTGGACACCATCCAGCTTGGAAACATTTATGAAACCAATATGTTTGGGTACATCAATGCCGAATTTAAAAAAGGGAAATGGTCTTTTAATCCTTCCATTCGATTTGATCAGTTTAAGTTTAACTACGTGGACCGTCTGGCGTCGGCTTATGAAACACAGGAAGAAAACAAAGGGATCATCAGCCCGAAACTCAATGTGCTATACAATCAGTCCGAGACCCTTCAGCTATACCTCAAAGCAGGAAAAGGTTTTCATTCGAATGACACGCGCGTAGTAGTGGCCGAAAATGGCAAGGAAATCCTGCCTGCTGCGTACGGTGCCGATATCGGCTTTATCTGGAAGCCATTCCCTAAATTACTCATGAATACGGCGTATTGGTATTTGTTTTTGGAACAGGAGTTTGTCTATGTAGGAGATGCAGGAATCGTCGAGCCATCAGGCAAAACACGGCGCGAGGGCATAGATTTAAGTTTACGTTATGAGCCCATCAAGGGGCTTTTCTGGGATTTTGATATGAACTATACCCTTGCTCGTGCCATGGATGAGCCGGAAGGAAATGATTATATTCCTCTGGCACCTGATTTTACCATCACCTCAGGGTTAAGTTTTGTGGGCAACTCAGGGTTTTACGGTGGAGCGCACCTGCGTTTTGTAGATGACCGACCTGCCAATGAAGATAATTCGATAGTAGCGGAAGGGTACACCGTGGTGGATATGAATGCTGGATACCAATGGCGTACCCTCGACTTTTCGATCAACATCCAGAACGTGTTCGACACCGAGTGGAACGAAACCCAGTTTGCTACCGAATCACGGCTGATCGATGAACCAGCCCCGGTAGAGGAAATACACTTTACGCCAGGTACACCATTTTACTTTAAGGCTTCGGTTGCCTATAGGTTTTAGTAGTCCCCCTCTTTTTCTGGCAAGAGGTTTTGTTAAGGCAACAAGCATGACAAAACCTCTTGCCCTAAAGATTCTCGACACTTATTAACCTCAGTTCGATTATAAAACCGTTTCCGTACAGTGGTCGGAACATGCACTGCGAGGCTTAGGGGAGATTTGAGGGGTGGAAGCCGTGGCAGCTCGCCGCGGCGAGCTGCCACACCCTTTTCCAATCCACATTCTCCTAAAAAGGGTTCGCTTTTAATACTAAAGTTAAGTCGAGCTCAGGTTATTAATGTCTGTGCTATCCACAAATGGCCTAGGGGGATTGCAAATCCCCATTATCTCAGTTCGAGATTACAAATCTCGAACAGCTAAGCCGCTAAGTGGCGCTTATGCGCATAAATAGGAAGAAATGCCCTCAACTAAACGGCATTAATTTCAGGGTCAAACACATTATTTTTTTTAGGTAAGTTCGGAAAAATCGACCTTTCTTTCGATTCTACAATCAGGCTTGTCATAAAATCACTGTTTTGGTAAAAGTTGACAACTTTTATAATACTTGGCTAGGGGAATATTGATTTTGTTCAAGTAGCGGCTCCTTGGTGTTAACTTAGATTATTACCTCTCCATGAGGTAGGTACTTTTACATCGGTGCGTATCAGCAATCATAAAAAACTTTATTGAATTAAATAATTAGAACCATGAAGAAAATAACGATCATATTTTTGCTTTTGTTTGGAGCAACGGCAGTTCAAGCTCAGGATAAGTCCAATAAACTGCCCTATAATGATCCTGAGTTTCATGGTGAAATAGGACGGACATACAAGGACTCCGAGATGGACTGGCCTGATTTTCCCGAGCCCAAAGAAGGAGCCCCTAACGTCATCGTCATTATGCTGGACGATGTGGGTTTTGGGATGACAAGTACTTTTGGTGGGTCAGTTCCTACGCCGCATTTGGATTCATTGGCTGCGCAGGGGTTAAGGTATAATCGTTTCCACACCACGGCCATCTGCGGACCAACGCGGGCTGCACTGCTCACCGGTAGAAACCATCACAATGCCGCCACTGGGTTTTTGGCCGAGTGGGCGACAGGCTATCCGAGCTATAACACCCTTATCCCCAGAAGTACGGCTACTATGGGAAAAGTACTCAAGTATAACGGTATGAACACCTCGTGGTTTGGCAAAAACCACAACACCCCTGATTGGGAAACTTCCGCCGCGGGGCCGTTTGATCGTTGGCCAACGGGTCTGGGTTTCGATTATTTTTACGGGTTCAATGCTGGGGAAACGGATCAATACAACCCGGTGATTTTTGAAAACACCTTACCCGTAGAGCCCGAAACCACCCCAGAGGAAGGCTACCATTTTATGACCGATATGACCGATAGGGCCATTTCTTGGCTGCACAGTCAAAAGTCACTGGCACCGGACAAACCTGTATTTATGTATTTTGCACCGGGAGCCATTCATGCCCCTCACCATACCCCTAAAGAATGGCGGGACAAGTTTAAAGGGAAGTTTGACCATGGTTGGGACAGGGAACGGGAAATAATTTATGCCCGTCAGAAAGAAATGGGCGTGATCCCCGCGGATGCGAAACTTTCGCCACGCAATGAAAATATAGACACATGGGCATCGCTGTCCGATGATGAGAAAAAATTCTACACGCTGCTACAAGAAAATTACGCTGGTTTTATGGCCTTTACCGATCATGAAATTGGGCGTTTGCTACAGACCATTGGGGAGCTGCCCGATGCTGATAATACCCTCGTCATTTACATCGTCGGAGACAATGGAGCCAGTACAGAAGGTGGCTTGGAAGGCACCTTAAACGAAATTAAGGCACTGAATGGCATCCAAAGTAAATTGGCCGATAATCTGAAAAAAGCGGATGAAATAGGCGAACCCGGATCAGAGCCGCACATTCCGGTGGGCTGGGGCATGGCGGCCAACACCCCATTTCCTTGGGCAAAACAAGTGGCCTCACATTTTGGCGGTTCACGAAACCCTATGGTGGTATCCTGGCCAAAAGTCATCGAAGACAAAGGAACCATCCGTTCTCAATTTCTACATGTGATCGATGTGATGCCAACCATCTTGGAAGCTACAGGCATGGAAGCACCAGCCTACGTGGACGGTGTCCAACAAAAGCCATTGGATGGAAAGTCCTTTCTGACCACTCTTACGGATAAAGACGCTCCGGAAATCCGTAAAACACAATATTTTGAAATCTTATCGAACAGGGCACTCTATCACGACGGTTGGGTGGCTGCGCATCAGCATACCTTGCCATGGAGACAGGATATTGCTCCTGGATATGAAAATGAAACATGGGAACTGTACAACATCAAAGAAGATTTTTCGGAAGCCGTAAATGTTGCGGATCAGTACCCTGAAAAACTAGAAGAACTGAAAGCAATGTGGGAAGAAGAGGCTAAAAAGAACCATGTATATCCCCTTGACGATCGGGGTGCTGCAAGGCTTTCGGTTCCCAAACCTTCACTAACGGAAGGGAGAACGTCGTTTACCTTTTATGAAGGGGCTACACGGATACCGGAAACCGTAGCCCCAAATACCAAGAATACCTCCTGGTCCATGGAAGCCATGCTGGAAACAGCGGCAGGTAACAAGGACGGTGTGGTCAACGCCATTGGGGGATCCAGCGCTGGTTACGTGCTGTATGTACAAGATGGGTACCCCACTTTCCTTTATAATTTCTTCCAAGATGAAATCACTACGATCAAATCCACAAAGAAACTACCCGATGGGCTGGCATCATTGAAAGTGGACTTTCAATACGATGGAGGTGGCCGCGGCAAGGGAGGTGTTTTCACCCTTTATATGAACAATGAAAAAGTAGGTGAAACCCGCGTAGATGCCACTGTCCCCGCCCGGTTTGGGATAGATACTTTTGGTATTGGTGAAGATACAGGGTCGCCTGTGACTACTAATTATGCGGCGCCCTTTGTTTTCCAGGGCAAGATCGCAGAAGTGAATATCGAATTGGAAGAATAAGGAATCTAGGAAGAGAAAAGTACCCCATACAAACTAAAGTAAATTACTGACAAATAATGAAGAAGATCACAATTTCACTGATTCTAGCCTTGGGCATTACAACTGTCAGAGCCCAGGGGCAGACTGTTCCATTAAAAAGTGCAACGCTAAAAGGTGACGAAACCATCGAAACGTCGATTGGAGACATAGCGCTTATCGATAGTTATTTTGATACGGAAGCTTCCGATAGGCTGTATGACGAAATGGACTACCAGCGGGCCAGCCAAGCGTGGATTTGGGGAATGCCCATGGTGAGTATGATTACCCAGAAAAACGGGCTGGAGGAGAAATACGGTCTTTCGTCAGAGCATGATATTGCCGTGCTGAAATCGCTGAAGGAAAAACGAGGAATTGTCACTGGAAACCTTACAGTGCCTTATATGTTCGGGTATGTAGACCTAAAGAAAAGCCCGGTTGTTTTTGAATATCCAGCAGGAGCTACGGCCAGCGGCTTTGTGGATATATGGCAACGTACCGTGACAGACATCGGTCAGACTGGGCCTGAGAAAGCCCAAGGGGGAACCTTCATCATCGTGGGCCCCGAAGATGATGTTGAGAAATACAAAAAACCAGGAGTATATACTTACCAAAGTGTTTCAAATTTTCTGGTGATTGCCCTGCGGATCCTTGACCCTTCTCCGGCGTATTATGAGAAGTTTAAAAGTGAATTCAAAATGGGTCATGTCGGCGAACCATTGAAAAAATTCAACTATATCGAAGACAAAGATGTAGAATGGAGTGGGACGGTGCCACGCGGTATTGATTTTTGGGAAACCCTATCGGACATCATCGATCATGAACCTATCAGGAAGATCGATAAACCGTGGACGGCAATGCTATTGCCGCTTGGCATAGAAAAAGGAAAGCCCTTTGACCCGACAGAAAGACAAAAGGAGATCCTTCTGAAGGGAGGAGCCATGGGAGAGTTGATGGCCAGGAATATTCAGGTAAACCCGCGATATACCAAGCCTTGGTGGGAAGGTACTTCTTGGTACAAAAGCTACGATTTTTCGGTGCCTCAAGAGACCGACACCCGCTTAGAGCTTGACGAGCGTACCACTTGGTTTTATGAGGCCGTCTACAGCTCCAAGGGAATGGTAAATCCCCCTGTGGGAGCAGGGCAGGTCTATATGACCAGCAAGCGCGACAATAATGGCGACCTGTTAAGAGCGGACAAGACCTATGTACTCCATGTACCTTCGGATGTGCCGGTGAAGCAGTTTTGGTCCGTAACACTCTACAGTGAAAATACCCGCAGGCCCTATGACAATGGCGGCACGGAGCTCAAAGACGTGACCTTGGGAAGCCGCAGCCAGCAGCTACAGAAAAATGCGGATGGCTCAGTGGATATTTATGTAGGCGCCAAGTCACCTGCTGGCAAGGAAAGCAATTACCTGAAAACGGTAGGAGATGACGGCTGGTTTGTGTATTTCAGGTTATATGCACCGCTTGAGCCGTTCTTTGACAAGAGCTTTAAGCTTCCCGATTGGGAGATCGTAGAATAGTGAACGTTCTTCTGGGCTGTGAGAAATATCTCAGCGCTATAAAACCATCAACATCCAAATGAAAAGCATGAAACGAATTATTATTTTATTTTTTCTGGTATGGGGTACTGTATCAGTGCAAGCCCAAGAAGCTGTAAAGCCTTACCGTGTCACCGAATATATCCAATGGTATCCGGCCATAAAGCAGGCTGAGATGAGGGACAAGTGGTTAGAGGATTATGAATACGGTGAATGGCAATTTACGGGAATGGTGACGGCAAAGGACCGGACGGTGGTGACACCACAGGCAGATGTGAACTACGGATATTCCTGGTTCAATATTTCCAATGAACCGGTCGTCATCACCATGCCTGATTATGACAAATATTACTCCCTGTCCATTTTTGATATGAATCATTATATGGAAGTGAGGGTAAAACCTGACAAGCCCGTTGTTGTACGTTTGCCACATCAAAAGAGCCCCATTAAGGATGCCCATGAGGTGGTTTTACAGACCTACCAAGGGTTGGCGTTTACCCGTCAAGTTATTGTAAACAATGCAGAAGAGGTAATGGGCCTGGCTAAGAAGATCACCATCACAGGGGGAAATGGAGATTACCCGTTTATTATACCTGACTTTACCAAGGAAGAAGCAGCTGCAGGGTTAGCAGAAATTAAGACTGCAGCAGCATCATTGGAAGGCGGAACGAAGTTATTTGGTTCTGTTTACGAAGGGGTCGGGAATTTGGACAGGGCCTTGGGCGTATTTTATGGCCAGCTTGGCACTCAGGCTCGGTATGCAAATTATCAGCTGTATGCTACTGACGCCAATGGCCAACCATTAAGTGGAAACAAGTCCTATGAAATCACCATTCCGTCGTCTGGAATGATCAAAAACGAAAATGGCTATTGGTCAATTACCGTTTATAATGCAGCGGACAAATACCTTATTCCAAACCAAAAAGAGGTCTATAATGCAAGCTCCTATTCCTCATCAACCAATGCAGATGGAAGCGTTACCGTCCGCATCAATCCAGAGGGAAATGGAGCGAATGCCATACCCACGGAAAGTCAGAATTGGTATTGTGTCTTGAGGGTATATGAGCCCACCGATAATATCCAATTCCCAGACATGACTACGCTAAAATAAGGCTTTATGAAGAGAGCAATCATACATCTATCACTAGCAAGCGCCTTCCTAATAACGGCATGCCAACCGCAAGAAGAGCAGCAAGCAAATGAAAAAGGAACTGATTCATCATCGGATATTGCACTTCATAGTGCAGCATTAAAAGGGAATGAGGACATCGACACTCCTTATGGAGATATCCAGTTAAGGGACAACTACGTGACCAAAGGAGAGGATGTCTTATTTGATGCGATGGACTTCCAACGCGCCAGTCAAGCCTATATTTGGAGCATGCCGATGGTGTCCTTTAAGCAATGGCAGTTGGCTCAAGCCAAGACATTTGATGCCAATAACCTTGGTGATTTTGTGGTGTATGTCACCTTAAAGGAAAAACGGGGCATCGTTACCGGAAACCTGACCACACCCTACGTCATCAATTTTCTGACCCTCAAGGACGGTGCTATTAAAGTAAAAGTACCCCCTGGGCAAATAGCGGGGATGTTCCTTGATGCTTGGCAAAAGCCTGTGGCTGACATCGGGCTCACAGGTCCCGACCAAGGCAAGGGAGGCACTTATATCGTGGTGGGGCCAGAAGACGACTTAGCAAAATATAAAGGCCAGGCCGATTACGTCATCCAGTCAGAAACAAACAATATCTTCATTGGTATCCGCTTGCTCGACTCCTCTCCGGATTTTGAAAAGAAAGTCCAGCAAGAAATGAACGTAGCCCGAGTAGGAGATGCATTTAAACCCATTCGGTTTATAAAAAATGTCGACAAGGAATGGTCAGCCACTGCACCCCGGGGATTGGACTACTGGGAGCTCCTGAGTGAATTGTACCAAGAGGAACCTGTACGTGAGCAGGACAAGGTTTGGGCGGCCATGCTGGAGCCATTGGGCATCAAAAAAGGCGAACCCTTCAACCCCGATAAAAGACAGAAGAAAATCTTGCTCGAAGGGGCGGCTATGGGGGAACTGATGCTACGCAACTTACAGACCAACCCGCGGGTCACCAAACCTTACTGGGACAATACGTATTGGTACAAGTCATTTGATTTTTCAGTCCCCCAAATCACAGATTACAAAGTGGAGCTGGACGAAAGATCCATATGGTTTTATGAAGCAGTCACTTCATCCAAGGGCATGGTAAACCCCACTCCAGGCGCTGGGCAGGCATATATGACCACCAAGCGGGATGGCCAAGGCAACCTTCTCCAAGCCGATAAGACATATAAGCTCCGGGTACCTGCAGATGTGCCGGTGAAGCAGTTTTGGTCCGTAACACTCTATAGTGAAAATACCCGCAGGCCTTATGACAATGGCGGCACGGAGCTTAAGGACGTGACCTTGGGAAGCCGCAGCGAGCAGCTACAGAAAAATGCGGACGGTTCAGTCGATATCTATGTAGGTGCCCAGGCACCTGACGGTAAAGAAAGCAATTACCTGAAAACGGTGGGTGATGATGGGTGGTTCGTCCTTTTTAGGCTGTACGCTCCTACTGAGCCTTTCTTTGACAAGAGCTTTAAGCTTCCCGATTGGGAGATCGTTGAATAATCCTTTTGAATCTATAAACTTCCTGAACAAAGAGCAATAATTATGAAGACAGTTGCCAAACAATTCGCATACAGCTTACTGGTGGTATTAATAGCCTTAAATGGCTGTACGAACAGTAAAAAATCAGAAAACGGTACGGGAGATATTACTTCGGAAGCAAGTGAGAGCAAGACTGTAAATGACGATAACTACGTCATTGCCGAAACAGACTGGAACTGGAATATCCAGCAATCCACAACCCCCATAAACGAATGGCTTCACAAAGAGCCCGTCACCATGAAAAACCAAACGATAATTCGCTCCAATGCGGACGTGGTTTATTCTTTGGCCTTGGTGGATGTAAGGGATGGCGCTACGTTTTCGATACCAGAAAGGGAAAATGGAGCAATGCAGTTGATGCAATTAATAGATGAAAACCATTTTACCGTGAAAGTCATCTTTGCCGGGGAGTCGGCCACATTGACCCCAAAAGACCTCAATAGTGGTGAATACGTTTATATTCTTGCCAGAACAAGGATCTCTGACGACTTGGAAGAAACCAAAAAGGCCCAAAAAAGCATGGTCATCGATGCCAAGTCGGCTGTTCCCTACGAAGGCAAAGGGTATAAGCCAGAAGAAGTGGAAGCCTATCGAAATAAGCTGATCAAAGACGTCACCGAAGATCACTTGGAAATCGTTGGTGCCAAAGGATTTGGAGAAAAACCATCCGATGTGGACAAGGTAAATTACCTTCACTGCGCTGCGATGGGCTGGGGTGGATTACCTCCAAAGTACGCCCAATACACGGCTTTGATAAAAGGCCAAGGCTCTGGAGAGAAAAACCAAACGCTTACTTTTCCCAAACCCGATTTGGATTACGAGAAAGGAGGCTTCTTCTCTATTACCACCTATAATTCAGAATCATGGATAGGCGAAGAAAATTTCTATATCAGTATGGACAGAATGAAGGACAACGGCGACGGCACCATGACTGTGGACTTCAACTCAGACACTCCTTATTCTGTCACTGTCTCTGAAGGTTGGAATGGTACATTACGCTTGTACCTGCCAGTGGACGCGGAGAAGACCATTGAGGAAATCAATCATTTTGTGAACATTCCTATCACCAAGAAATAATAGTGGAACGAGTGGGGTGTGGCGTAGAGGTGCGTATTTAGATAAATTATCAGGAGTCAAGGGCCTCTGCTCTTTACCAAACCCCAAAGGTGCTAACTAGGCTTAGCAATGAATTAAAGCAGGACTAATTAATTATAAACAACATCATAATGAAAAAGGCAATATTGTTTTTGTTTTGTGCCACTGCATTTGTACTGACGAATTGCAGTCAACAGAAAAAAGAAGGGGAAAGTAAAGTCGACGCTGCAGAAAGTACAGCTGAAACTTCCAGTGTTAGTGTGACCAAGGAAAACTTTGCCTTGGCGATGTGCGACCTGGCGATGCAAAAGGAGTTTGCGCAGGGAGCCGACAATACTTGGAACCACCACCGCAAGCCCATGCCGTTGGATGAGCAGCCAGCACCATTGATGAACAGGGATACCAACTATTCCTTTGCGATACTCGATGGAAGAGGGGATATCGCCATTACCTTGCCCGAGACGGATGGACGCTATATGTCACTGCACATCATGCAACATGACCATGTGACCTATAAGGTTTTCTATGGTCCGGGAAGATACGTGATCCCAGCTGATGAGACCAGTGATTTTTTCTATGCCAATGTACGCACCCAAATTGACGCCAGCGATCCAGAGGATGTCAAAAAGGTGAATGGATACCAGGACCAATTGAAAATTGAATTTCTGAACGGCTATAAGCCTGAATCATTCCAGGTGACCAACTGGAACATGGAGGAGTTCAAGCAACAGCTCAACCATTATATAGCAATCGCCCAGAAAGAAGGCGTACTCGGAACGATGGGAACCGTGGGGAACCCCGTCTCCACAGAGGACAAAAACAGGGGTGTAGCCATCGCTACTGGTCTTTTGCCCGATAAGGATGCCGTGTACTTTACCGAGCAATACGATGTGGACAAAGACAAAACCTACAAGGTAACCTACCAAGTGCCGGAGATGAAAGATCCGGACCTGGGATTTTATTCGATCACCATTTACGGAGCCGATCAGCATTTGAAAACAGACAAGGGATCTATCATCAGCGATGACAAGATCACACTTAACCCAGATGGCAAAAGCTTTGACCTGTATTATGTGCCGCAAGACCAGTTTGATGAAGCCGACTACGCCAATAAGGTGCTGGTGCCGTCCAAGCCATTTTGGATTTGTTTCCGTGTGTACATGCCCAGTGAGTCGGTTGTCAACGGAGGTTTCGCACTGCCTACTTTAAAATAAAGTGACATTGGCCTTTTATCATTATCACAAAAACGCTTAGACTATCATGAAAAAATTAAGCACCCTATTTATCCTTTGCCTGTCAGTAGTATTGGTGGCATGCAATGGTACAAAAAAGGACGAAAAGGAATCGACTAAAGACAATACCACCGTGGCTGCTGCTTCCGAGGAGAAGAATGAGGTGGACACAGGAGTAGGTAAAAATGGAGAAGCTTCATCGGTAAATCCCGCTTTCGTAGACCAAGGTGGCGAAGAGGTGAACATGGAGAATGTAATCCGCGCCGAAACAGCCAAGTACCTTGCCGCCGAAACCATGATCAGCGGACCAAACAAATTCCGACATGAGCGCAATGGAATAGACCTGGAAAATCAAACCGTCATTCGTTCAAACTTTGACGCGATTTATTCCTATGCGGTGTACGATGTGTCGGGAGGGTTGGAAATCTCCGTGCCAGAATATGACTTGTACCAAATTGTGCAGGTACTGGATGAAAATTCGGTGACCATCGGTGTGGTGTATCCCGGAGAAACCAAATCGTTTACCAAAGATGACCTGAGCTATGGTGATCATGTGTACCTCTTTATGCGGACCAGACCAAGGACCTATGACGAAAAGGGCATGGAAGAAATGCGCAAGCGTCAAGATGCGGTAACAGTAGAGGCAGGTTCGGCCAACCCTTATGGATCGGAAGTGAAATACGACGTCACCTCGTTCAACAAACTCCGCGGCGACCTGATCAAAAGGGCCATTACGGAAGGAGTGATCGAAGAAGGCTTCATTGATGATATTGATGATATCAAAACCCCTCAATACCAAATGATCAATACCGCGGGCTGGGCAGGGTTACCGGCCAAACATGCCTATTATTTTGTGGTATTACCAGGAGATGAAGGAGCCAAAAACGGCGAGCACAGCTCGGTGACTTTTGAGGAACCGGATTTACAATACGACCGTTCGGCTTACTGGTCGATTACCATCTATGATGAGCAAGGCTGGGTGGTCACCAACCCTTTCAATACCAACTCTACCAAGGCTGTCCCTAATGAAGATGGAAGTATCACCCTTAATTTTAACGGTGGAGAAGATGCGATAAACAATATCAAAGTTCCCAAAAACTGGAATGCACTGTTCAGGTGCTATCTCCCCTCATCTGTACCGAGCATTGTGGAATACAGAAAGGATTTTGTAAAGAATCACAAGGTACTCACAGTAGAATAAGGACATTGGTATATCCCAATTTACCTTAATGACTGGAGTGATCGATCAACTCCTCTTCCGTTACATCGGGAAGAGGAGTTTTTTATAGGTTTTATATTCAAAAAACATTTATCTGTATCTGAAATTTAAATAAATTGATAAGATTGGTTTTTTAAAGATTTTGCAAAAACATTGTGTAAAAATTATGAAATACGAAACCAAGGTTATTTTTATCGAAAAAAACGAAAATTTTTGGAGATGTAATGCCTAACGAGTACTTTTGGTGCTCGTTAGGCAAAGCTGCTTTTTTTATGTTAGATTCTTTGATTACATCCAAGACACGACTGCGATTATTGGTGAAGTTTTTCATCAATGCAGACAACCATAGCCATCTGCGTGGTTTTGCCGAGGAATTCGGAGAATCCACTAATGCCATAAGAAAGGAGCTGAACAATCTGTCAGAAGCAGGGTACTTGCAGAAGGCTTCCCAGAAGAACAGGATCAGTTATAGCGCAAACACCCACCATCCCTTGTTCGATTCCTTACAGGACATTATTCGCAAATACATCGGTTTGGACACCTTGGTAGAAGAGGTGCTAAAGCGCATGGGCGATGTGGAAAGTGTTATCCTCACAGGTGACTATGCCAATGGCCTGGATACGGGGGTTATCGACGTGAGTATCAAAGGCCGTGCCCTCAATGAGGAATATCTCGACAATTTGGGGATGCGTATTCAGGAAATGATTGACCGTAAAGTGAATTTTACGATATTGGATCAAGAATCCTATTCTGGCATCATTTTATATAACAAAGCCGCAGAGTAAGGAACCCGACTTACTTTGCCTTATTAAATTTTACCTTCCCGCTAAGCACAAGATGTGACTGACCGGGCGAAGCTGTAGGCGGGGCCTAAATGAAGAATAAAAAATGACTAATGAGAATACGATGGCTAAAGAAAATGTCATTTTAGAAAAAACGTTTGCTTTTAGCGAGAAGATTCTTGATCTCTATTTTAAGTTCAATCATAAAATCAACAAGAGGATAATTAATAATGAAGAATTTTAAATTATGGTATTTGTCATAAGCCATCCATCATTTTTAATTCAACATTCAACCTTCTAAATTCCTAATTTCAAACAGGCATGTCCATCAATATCAAAACTCTTTACCTTACCCTAATCCTGTTTATTGCTTCGATAGCATTGTATGCCCAGTCCCTATCGGATATCCAGAATGCGAAAGTGGATCAGCTTTCGGATGAGCAGATTGCGACGATAGTCCAAAAAGCGGAAGACCAAGGGATTTCCAAATCCCAAATCCCAGCTTTGGCAAAGGAAAGAGGAATGCCTGCCATGGAAGCAAGTAAATTGGCCACTAGGATTAATCAATTGAGTACATCCGGACTTGAGGGAGAGAACGGAAATGTAGCAAATCCTGCCCAGCGTCAAGTAACCGATTCTGCCAATGTCGGAATGAGCACAGCGGAGCTGGACAGTTTGTCAAAAGAAGAAAAAAAGATTTTTGGTTTTGGGTTGTTTCACAATAAGCAGCTGAACTTTTCTCCCAACTTGAATATCCCTACACCACAAAGCTATATCATTGGAGCTGGTGACCAATTGCTGATCGATATATATGGTGATTCCCAGCAATCATACGACCTCACGGTCAACCCCGAGGGGCGGGTGTATATTCCTAATGTAGGCCCTATTAATGTAGGTGGGGCAAGCATTCAGGCTGCTACAGCAAGAATGAAGAATGAACTGAGCAGTATCTACGCAGACTTAAATAGCGGCAACCCACGGACGTTTATGCAGATCCGTCTGGGCAATATCCGCTCCATACAAGTGGCGATGGTCGGAGAACTCCAAAATCCAGGTGATTATACCTTGCCTTCGTTTGCTTCTGTGTTCAATGCACTCTATACAGCGGGTGGCCCCAATAAGCAAGGATCCTTTAGGAGCATCAAGGTTTTTCGAGATTCCAGGCAAATTGCGGAGGTGGATGTCTATGAATTCCTAATGAATGGCAATCAGCAGCAGAATGTGCGTTTACAGGACAATGATGTGATCATGGTACCGGCAGTAGAAACCCGTGTGGAAGTGCAGGGGCCTGTAAGACGAGAAGGGCTTTTTGAGATCCAAGCGGATGAAGATATCAATGACCTGATCCGCTATGCGGGAGGATTTAAAAGTGAAGCCTATTCGGGTCGATTAGCTGTCCGCAGACTTTCCGACCAAGCCAGAAAAATGGCCGATGTCAGTAAAGAAGAGTTTGGCAGTTTCAAAGTGCAAGATGGAGATGTCTTTTTGATCGGGAAAAAACTCGAGCGGTTTGAAAACAGGGTACAGATATCTGGAGCGGTTTACCATCCTGGAGAATTCGCCTTGTTTGACGGGATGACCGTAAAGGACTTGATAGACAAGGCAGAAGGGCTAAGAGGCGAGGCCTTCCTCAACCGGGCGACACTATACCGTACCCAAGAGGACATGACGCTGGAGATTGTACCAGTGGATATAAAAGGGGTGGTCAACGGTAGTAACAGTCAGGATATTCCTTTACAACGGGAAGATGTGCTGCACATCCCTAGTAAATATGATCTAAAAGAAGAGTATTATATCAAAATCTCCGGTGAAGTCAACCGTCCGGGAGCTTTTGCCTATGCCGAAAATATGTCTGTGGAGGATTTGGTGCTGAAGGCTGGAGGCTTTAAGGAATCTGCCTCCGATGCGTACATCGAAGTGGCCAGAAGGGTAAAGGACCGCACCAATGGGCAAATTGCCGAAATCTTTACGATTGATATCGATGAGAATTTAGAAATAGACGCAGGAGATAAAGAGGTGGTACTCGAGCCTTTTGACCATGTAATCATCCGCAGAAGCCCCGGTTTCCAACGCGAAAAACTGGTTCGCGTGGAAGGAGAAGTGAATTATCCTGGTCAATATACCATTTCGACTGCCAACGAGCGTATTTCTGACCTGCTGAAACGTGCAGGAGGTACCAACCAGTTTGCCTATATCAAAGGAGCTACTTTGATCAGAAGAACGGAATTTTTCACCCCAAAGAGCGACAATGAAATCAAGTCCGAAGACCTTAATGAGGTAAAAGACAATTTGATCAAAGAAGACGGTAAAAATACTGAAGCGGAAAATGCGATTTTGTCCAGAATAGATAATAAAATAGGCGAAAAAGGAGGGGATTTGGCCAATCAAAAAGGCTTGGCTTCTGGGGAGTATAAGATTTCCCGCGTGGAAGAAGTGGCTGCCTCCGATAGTAGTAGAGTGGCAGAAGTGGAGTTTAGGCCACAAGAGTTGATTGGGATTGACCTGAATAGCATTTTAAAGAATCCGGGATCTAGACAAGATTTGATTTTGCAGGAAGGAGATATCCTAAGCATACCCAAAGAACTCCAGACGGTTAGGATGAGAGGAGAGGTACTCTTTCCAACTTCGGCCAGATATGAAACTGGTAATAGTTTTAAGAGATACATTTCCAAGGCTGGAGGGTTTACCGACAACGCTAGAAAAGGAAAGACTTATGTGGTCTATGCCAATGGGGATGTGAAACGGACGAAGAACTTTATCTTCTTTAAAGATTATCCTAGAATAGAGCCGGGGGCTGAGATTATTGTGCCACAAAAACCCGAAAGGGAGCCAATGTCGGCAACGAATTGGATTGGAATAGCTTCTAGTTTGGCGACTTTGGGTATTTTGATTAACACTCTTGCAAATCAATAATGATTAAACAAAAGTCATTTGAATAGAAGTTTTATTAAATTTATAGATACGCTACTAGATACGTATTTTTAGAAATGGAGGGTATACAAAATAGAAAATTAGGCAATATTGGAGAAGAAGTAGATCTTATTACTTTATTGAAAGTGATATGGTTAAAGCGAGTCGTGATATTAAAAATTACAACAACATTTATTGCTCTAGGATTTTTAGTTGCAATTTTAAGCCCTAAAGAGTTTGAGGCTACTTCGAGCTATCTTCCTACTACATCAGATAGTGGAAAAGCGGGTGGAAGACTTTCAAGTTTAGCTTCAGTAGCAGGAATTAATTTGGGAGGAATCGAAGGTGGAGAAGATATCCCCCCCTCTTTATATCCTAATATTGTCAAAAGTATACCTTTTAAAAAGGATATGTTAAATGCGCAATTATCGATAAAAGGGCTTAATAATAAAGTGACTTATCGAGAGTATTATGAGAAATATTTTTCACCAAGTTATTTAGCAATATTAAAGCAATATACTATAGGATTACCTAGAGTTATTATTGGAGTTTTAAAGAGGAAAAAGGATGATCAAGAACAAATATCAAATTCCGATAAAGATATTGTAAGTCTCTCTCCAACGGAAATGGCGCATTACAAACGATTGGATAATCAAATTTTTATTTCTTATAACGAAAAAGAAGGAGTACTGAGGTTGATTTGTAAGATGCCAGAGCCTCTAGCTGCTGCTCAACTGGCTAAATATGCTGAAGGAGTGCTTCAAAAGCAAGTAATTGCATTTAAAGTAAGAAATGCGAAAGAACAATTGATATTTACTCAGGAACGACACAACGAGAAGAAAAAAGAATTTGAGAATATTCAAACTCGGCTAGCTCGATTTAGAGATCGTAATCAAAATATCTCTAGTTCAATTGCCTTAAGTCAATTAAGAGAACTTGAAGCCGAATATAGTTTGACCTTGTCAGTTTTTACGGAACTAGCGAAGCAATTGGAAACTGCTAAGCTACAAGTAAGTAAGGAAACCCCGGTTTTTTCAGTGATTCAACCAATTTCAGTCCCCATGGAGAAGGCTGGGCCAAATAGAATGTTAATAGTTCTAATTTCTATTATTTTGGGGATATTTGTTTCAATATTAATTGTTTTTGGAACGGAATACTTTTTCTTTTTGAGGGAGCAAATAGATAAGGCTAGTTGAAAAATTGATATAATTTGAATTTAGTAAGAATAAAAAAAGCAAACTATGTTAAATAATAAATCAATTCTAATTACAGGAGGAACGGGGTCTTTAGGAAAAGCTTTAACGAAGCATATTTTTACTAAATATCCAGATGTAAAAAGAGTAGTCATTTATTCTAGAGATGAACAAAAGCAATTTCAAATGGCTCAGGAATATCCTAATCACAAATATCCTCAAATTCGCTTCTTTATTGGTGATGTTAGAGATAAAGAAAGATTGATAAGGGCTTTTCAAGGAATTGACTATGTGATTCATGCAGCAGCTATGAAACACGTGCCAATTGCTGAATATAATCCTGATGAATGTGTTAAGACTAATATAGGTGGAGCAGAAAATGTGATCCATGCCGCTTTGGAAACTGGAGTTCAAAGAGTGGTAGCCTTGTCTACTGATAAAGCTTGTGCCCCAATTAATTTATATGGAGCTACCAAACTTACATCGGATAAATTATTTATAGCTGCCAATAATATAAAAGGGAATAATCCTATTAAATTTTCAGTGGTAAGGTATGGTAATGTAATGGGATCAAATGGATCGGTAATTCCATTTTTTATAAATAAAAGAAAAGAGGGTAAACTACCTATTACGGATGTCAATATGACCAGATTTAATATTTCGCTGCAAGGTGGAGTAGATATGGTGATGCATGCTATGGAATATGCCTGGGGAGGTGAGCTTTTTGTCCCAAAAATTCCATCCTACCGTATTCTTGATGTAGCGGAAGCTATTGGTCCAGAATGTGTAAAGCCTGTAGTAGGTATTCGACCAGGGGAAAAGGTACATGAAGAAATGATTACAGCTTCAGATTCGTTTTATACCTATGACTTGGGGAAATACTATGCCATTATTCCATCGACTCCAAAGTGGCAAGTAGATGAGTTCGTTAAAACGTTTGATGCCAAAAAGGTACCGCTTGGATTTAGGTATAATTCTGGAGAAAATGAGGAGTGGGAAACAGTAGAGTCTTTGAGAGAACTCATAACTGAACATGTTGATCCAACTTTCTCTGTTGAATTAAAGGAAGCTTAAGGAAATAGGTGAAATTCTTTTAGATAATTATTATGAGTCAGATCATTCCTTATGGAAAGCAGTTTATAACTGATGAAGATATTCAGGCGGTCGTTGGCACCTTAAAGTCAGATTTCCTTACCCAAGGGCCAAAAATTGTAGAATTCGAAAAAGCATTTGCCAAATATGTAGAAGCAAAATATGCAGTAGCAGTTTCCAATGGAACAGCTGCCTTACATCTTAATGCAATTGCTTTAGAAATTCAGCCTGGGGATAAGGTTATTACTACACCCATTACTTTCGCAGCCAGTGCAAACTGTGTTAGATATTGCGGAGGAGAAGTGATTTTTGCGGATATTGATCCAAATACCTATTTGTTGGACATCAACTCAGTAAAAGAATTACTCCAAAATTCACCAAAAGGTACTTATAAGGGAATTATTCCTGTTGATTTTGCGGGTAGGTCTGTCAATTTGGAAGAATTCCGTGGATTGTGCGATGAATATGGTTTATGGTTAATGGAAGATGCTTGTCATGCTCCAGGTGGATATTTTGTTGATGCTCAAGGCGAGAAGCAGTTTTGTGGAAATGGACTATTTGCGGATTTGGCTATATTTTCTTTTCACCCAGTGAAACATATTGCTGCTGGAGAAGGTGGGATGATCACTACCAATGATGAAAAGCTATACCAAAAGCTATTGTCACTTCGTACGCATGGTATAGTGAAAAATGACAGCCTATATACCAATAGTATTGATTTTGCTGGAGGAAAAGAGACTTATCCACTTTGGTATATGGAAATGCAGGAATTGGGGTATAATTACCGCCTAACTGATTTTCAAGCAGCATTAGGGCTAAGTCAACTTAGTCGTGCCAATGAAGGAGTGGAAAAGAGAAGACAAATTGCCGAAAGATATTATGAGGCCTTCAAAAATGCTACCTTTATGATTAGACAATCAGGGATAGTAGAAGGGCATGCTTACCACCTGTATGTGATAGAGGTAGAGGATAGGCTTGGCCTATACAATCATTTGAGAGAGAATCATATCTTTGCACAAATCCACTATATTCCTACGCACTTAATGCCATACTACAAACAGTTTGGATGGAAGGAAGGGGATATGCCCAATGCTGAACGCTATTACAGGAACTGTTTGTCTCTCCCAATGTTTCCATCATTGTCACCTGATGAGCAAAATAAGGTTATCAATGTCATACAGGAATATTACAATGGCTAATTTATGTATTATACCTGCTAGGGGAGGAAGCAAAAGGATTCCTCGAAAAAATATCAAGGATTTTCTGGGAAAACCGATCATAGCTTATTCTATAGAAACTGCATTAAGTAGTAATCTGTTTGATGAAGTGATGGTTTCTACGGATGATGATGAAATAGCAGATATTGCCATTGAATTGGGGGCAAAGGTGCCTTTTTTTCGCTCTACGAAAAATGCTGATGATTATTCGACCACTTTGGATGTTATAAAGGAAGTTATTTTAGCATACAAAGGTATCGGAAAGGATTTTGATAATGGTTGTTGTATTTACCCTACAGCTCCTTTGGTAGATATTAATGATTTAGAGTTAGGGTACAGGAAAATGTTAGAAGAAGGAAGAAGTAGTGTATTCCCCTTGGTGGCATTTAGTTATCCTGTTTGGAGAGGCTTTGAAAATGTTGATGATGGGGCAGTAAAGATGATATGGCCTGAATATAAAAGCTCACGATCGCAAGATCTAAAAAAAGTTTACCATGACGCCGGTCAGTGGTATTGGTTTAAAATTAACGATTTAATTAAAAGGGAGCAACTTTTTGGTGATAATACCGGGGGAATTGAACTTTCTGAGTTAAAGGTGCAAGATATTGATACCCAAATAGATTGGAAATTGGCCGAATTAAAGTATGAGATCTTACAAGGTATTAAATAAGCAAAGTTTTACTAGGGGGGAATTTCAAATTGTTCCTATTCGATTTGAGGATAGGTTTAAAATTATGAAATGGCGAAATGAACAAATATATCATTTGCGTCAGTCTAAACGTTTGACCAAGGAGGATCAAGATGTCTATTTTTCCGATGTAGTAGAAAAACTTTTTGATCAAGAAATGCCTGGCCAAATTTTATTTTCATTTCTTAAAGAAGGTATTTGTATTGGTTATGGAGGATTAGTGCATATTAATTGGATAGACCGGAATGCTGAGATCTCATTTATAATGAAGACGTCATTGGAAAAGAAGGATTTTGAATTTCATTGGGCCAGTTTTTTATCAATGATTGAAAAAGTAGCATTTGATCAACTTGGCCTACATAAGATATTTACTTATGCATTCGACCTAAGACCAAGACTGTACACTGCTTTAGAGGGACAAGGATTTGTAAAAGAGGCAGTATTAGAGGAACATTGCTTTTTCGAAAACTCATTTATTGATGTGGTTATCCATGCCAAAATTCAACCACAAAAGGCGCTTAGAAATGCAACTTCTGAGGATGTGGATCTAACCTTTAAATGGGCAAATGACGCCATAGTCCGAAAGTACTCCTATAATCAAGAACCAATAGAAAGAAGCAGCCATGATAAATGGTTTAGAGTTAAAATACTATCCAATGATTGTGAATATTATGTCTTGGAATTGAATAATGAACCTGTTGGTTCCATCAGATTTGATATTGAAAGTTTAGGAAGGACAGCCAAGATAAGCTATTTAGTGGATAGTGGCCATACTGGTAAAGGGCTGGGAAAGTATCTTTTAAAGGAGGGTGTTAATAGATTTAGAACCAATATGCCAGGTGTCCAAAAAGTGTATGGCTATGTCCTTAAGGAAAATACTCCCTCAGTGAAGATATTTCAAGGAATGGGGTATAAAAAAGACTGTGAAAATGAATCAGAGATTAAATTTGAATTAACATTATCATGAAAATAGGTGATTTTAAAATAGACAAGAACTCTTCAGTTTTTATTATTGCAGAATTATCAGCAAATCATAACGGTAGCTTAGAAACTGCACTTGAAACGGTCAAAGCGGCCAAAAGAGCGGGAGCTGATTGTATCAAATTACAAACCTATACGGCGGATACGATAACTATTGATTCTAAGAAACCTGATTTTTTGATTCAAGGAACGATATGGGAAGGGAAAAATTTATATGACCTCTATCAAGAAGCATATACTCCATGGGAATGGCATAAAGCTATTTTCGAATCCGCAAAAAGAGAAGGTTTATTATGTTTTTCTTCTCCCTTTGATCTAACATCCGTTGATTTCCTAGAATCGTTAAATGTACCTGCCTATAAAATAGCTTCATTTGAAATCACCGACATTCCATTGATTGAATATGTGGCCTCAAAAGGAAAACCGGTGATTATTTCTACAGGAATAGCTACTGAAGAGGATATTAGTTTAGCTTTAGATGCCTGTAGAAGGATGGGGAATAATGATATTGCGTTGCTAAAATGTACTTCTAGCTATCCTGCTCCAATAAATGAAGCAAATATGGTTATGGTAAAGGATTTGGCCGATCGGTTTGGTGTGATTTCAGGGCTTTCTGATCATACTATGGGCAGTACTGTTCCTATTGTGGCCACTTCCTTTGGAGCAAAGATTATTGAAAAGCATTTTATATTGGATCGCGAAATTGGTGGCCCAGATGCTCCTTTTTCGATGAATGAAGAAGAATTTACCCAGATGGTCAAGGCGGTTAGAGAAGCGGAATCTGCTATAGGCAAAGTTTCTTACGAACTTACTGAAAAACAGAAAAAAGGAAGGGATTTTAGCAGATCGTTGTATGTGGTTGAGGATATTAAAGAAGGAAATTTAATTACAGAAAAAAATGTAAGGAGTATTAGGCCAGGATTTGGTCTGCACCCTAAATATTACGGTGATATACTAGGCAAAAAAGTAAATAGAAGCTTAGAAAGGGGGGATCAATTTAGCCTTGAATTTATTTCACCAAAGTAGATTTTTATTAAGTTTTTTGTGAAAGTAACAAATAGAAATTGTCTAACAGTATAATTAAGAATACCTCATTCCTTTATATTCGGATGTTATTGATAATGTGCGTTACATTATATACTTCCAGAATAATTTTGGACGAATTAGGTACATCAGATTATGGTATTTATAATCTAGTTGCAGGAGTGGTTGCAATGTTGGGTTTTTTAAATGCTTCAATGACAGCAGCTACTCAAAGGTATTTATCCTTTGATATTGGGAAATCAGATATCGAAAGGCTAAAGAAAACATTCAGTGCTGTTTTGTCAATTCACTTTTTTCTAGCCCTTTTTTGTTTGCTAATAGCAGAAACTATTGGACTGTGGTATATCAATAATAAGATGGTATATCCCATTGATAGGACTTATGCTGTCAATATGGTGTATCAGTTTTCAGTAATAACTTTTCTTATGGGAATAATTCAAGTCCCTTATAATTCTCTGATAATTGCAAGAGAAAAAATGAATATTTTTGCATATGTAAGTATAATTGAAGCTCTATTTAAGCTAGGGGCTGTTTATTTATTGATGACACTTAATAAGGATAAATTAATCGTCTATTCCATATTAACATTTTTAGTTGCATTTATTGTCAGGGTAATTTACCAAATTTATTGTAGAAGGCATTTTAATGAAAGTAAGTTTAGGTTTGAATATGATAAAAAATATTATTCTGAGTTATTATCTTATTCTGGGTGGAGCCTTTTTGGAAATATGGCAGCTGTCCTGAGATCACAGGGAAGTAATGTAATATTAAATTTATTTTTTGGAACTGTTATCAATGCTGCATATGGGATTACTTTACAAGTGTTATCGGCAGTTAATATGTTTGTTTCCAATTTTCAATTGGCATTGAATCCGCAGATAATTCAGAACTATGCTTCTAATAATAGAGATAGGGCAATTAATTTGATGATGCAAGGTTCAAAATTTTCTTTTTTCTTAATACTCATGCTAATAGTACCTATAATTATTAACACTGAATATGTCTTACATATATGGTTAAAAGAAGTACCTGAAAACACGGCTGAGTTTATTCAATTGTGCCTGATAGGTATCCTGATTGACTCTATCTCTGGATCCTTGATGACAATGATAACTGCGATAGGAAAGATTAAGCTATATCAGTTAATCTTAGGTTCAATGAATATCTTTATTTTGCCAATTTCATATATGTTTTTGAATGCTGGTTATGATGGTGAAATTATTTTTAAAATTTCTATCATCTTCAGTATTCTTTCATTGATTATTAGATTAATGTTTCTATGCTTTTTGCTTGAGCTAGATCTTAAATTGTTTTTTACTACTGTTTTAGCTAGGATTTTCAGCGTGATGAGTGTTGTTGTAGCTTTGCTGAATTTGGTTAATAATACCTATTATCAGGTAATGGAAGGGGATGAAGTTTTTAAATCATTATTTAAGATTTCGGGTGTTATAATTGCTGTAGTTATTCTTGTAATAGTTTTGGGTACGAATGGACGTGAAAGATCCTTTTTAAGAAATAAAATACAAACTATAGTAAGTTAAGACGGGAGCAATAAGTCAATTTAAAAAAGACTCTTGAAAGAAGTATAATAGCATTAAAAGAATAGGGTAATCATTGTGATCTGTATTTTGATATTCAAATGGTATTTCCAGAAATAATTAGATTGGGCAGCTATCTATATAAATATTGGCCCTTGAACTAATATTAATGGATTAGGAGGAGAACTACAGGTTTTGGCACAATAATAGGATTTAACTTATCACTTCATTCAGCTAATCATCGATATAAGAACTCAATACACATCTCGTATGATCATTTGCAAGAATATAAGAGAGTTAAAATTGGGAAAACAAATGGATAGGGCCAAATGTATTATGTACCGCACATAGAAGCAAATCGGAGAAGGAGGTAATATTGGGCATAGGAGCTGTTGTTGCTGGTGAAATACCTCCTTTGTCAATTGTGATAGGCAATCCCGCAAAAGTGATTTCTTCTAGAGATGAAGAACACTATTTGAAGTTAAAAAGTAAGAATATGATTTACCTTAAAGCTAAGAGCGAAGGTGAGATAAGGCCAGATTATAATACTGGCTATAAAAAATAATTCTATGAAAATTATTGTAAAGGGAGCTTATGGTGAGTCAAATTTTGGTGATGATCTTTTAATGCTTGTGTTTGAGGAATATTTAAATAGGGAGTTTAAGAATTCACAATTAGTTTTTGTTGGAAGAGAAAAGCACTATCCAAATAATTTACTAAAGCATTCAAAGTATAATTTGGAAATTCATCCTGATGTGGTAGTGTATGGTGGAGGGACGCAGTTTTTTTCGTTTGGGGAAAGAAAGAGTAAGAAGACTTTTCTAGAGAAGTTATGTAAGGCGATTTTGAACCCCCAAATGATTTATAATTTTTTAATTAATAAAATAGCCCCATCCAAAGGGAAGTATAGTGATGTGCCAAATGCCTTTATCGGTTTTGGTCTGGGACCTTTTAAAAGTGAAATAGCCATGTTAAATGCGAAACAACATATGAATGGATCGATTTTTATTGGAGTAAGGGATGAAGTATCGTTTAATTATTGCAATGAATGGGGAATAGAGTCCCATCTCGGGGCTGATGTAGTATTCTCTTCGTACTTTCAAATACCGAAACTGATTGGAAAAGATAATGCAAAAAGAAAAATTGGTGTAATTGTTCGTGACTGGAAATGGGAGGAAAGTGGCGCGCTATATATCAAACGTATAAAAGAATTTATTGAAAAGGATAGTTCACCGGTTATATATGAATTTATTGTTTTTGCCCCATTGATTGATAAAGAGTGGTCTAATTATCTCTCAGAGAGAGACCATTTGGTCTGGGATCCAGATATAGATAATGTTGATGTCTTTTTAAAGAAATTGAATGAATATGACGGCTTTATCTCCGCAAGATATCATGGCGCAATACTGGGAGCTATTTTAGGAAAGCCCACTGTTTGTATTGAAATTGAACCGAAGCTAAGGATTCTGTGTGATCAAGTTCCTCAGCTTGAATTATGGAAAAAGCCATTTGATATTAGTGAGTTGACCAATATAATTGCAAATCTTAATTATGAGATTGATTATACTTGGGCATTAGCAGAAAGAAGGAAAATGGCTGATGATATGTTGGATTTATTTGGCGAAAGGCTGTCAAAAGAAATGCTGAAATCCTAAATACTTTACAAAACGAAGTGAATTTAAACAATTTGATAGATGGGATTAATTAAGAATTTAATTGTGTTCGGTACTAGACCTGAGGCCATAAAAATGGCGCCACTTATCAACACTTTTAAAAAAAGGAAAGATGAGTTTGATACAAAAATTTGTGTTACGGCTCAGCATAGGCAGATGCTAGATCAGGTTTTAGATTTTTTTGGTATTGAGCCGGATTATGATCTTAATTTGATGAAGCCAAATCAAAACCTATTTTCATTAACAGCTGATATTTTAACTGAACTAAAGGTTGTTTTGGAGGATTTTCGACCTGATTTTGTATATGTCCATGGTGACACAAGTACCTCAATGGTTGCTAGTTTAGCTTCCTTTTATTTTGGTGCTAAAATTTGTCATATAGAGGCTGGGTTAAGGACATTCAATAAAAAATCACCGTTTCCTGAAGAAATCAATAGGCAGATAACTGGCCGCTTAGCTGATTACCATTTCGCTCCAACCCACTTAGCTAAACAAAATTTGTTAAAAGAGAATGTTGATGATTCTAAAATTCTAATTACAGGAAACACCGTAATTGATGCGCTACTCGAGAGCGTAAAGAGGGTAAAGGAAATTGAGAATAATGAAATTACCTACTTGAAGTCCATTCTTCAGAGTGAATGTAAGCTCATTTTAGTTACAGGTCATCGTAGGGAAAATCATGGAAGAGGTTTTATAGAAATTTGTGAAGCTCTAAAATGTATCGCTGAAAATAATGAAGATGTTCAAATAATTTATCCTGTTCATTTAAATCCCAATGTCAAAGGTCCAGTTTACGAAATACTTTCTGGCATCGATAACATATATTTAATCGACCCATTATCTTACCCCTCATTCGTTTGGTTAATGAATGAATCTTACCTTATCATAACAGATTCGGGAGGGGTTCAGGAGGAGGCACCTAGTTTGGGGAAACCTGTATTGGTGCTGCGAGATACCACAGAGAGGCCTGAAGCCGTCTCTGTAGGGACGGTAAAGCTAGTAGGAACGGATAGGGAAAAGATTGTTTCGGAATCCCAATTTCTTTTACTGAATGAGGATAAATATAGAGAAATGAGTGAGTTGCATAATCCATATGGAGATGGAAAGGCTTGTGCAAGGATTGTTGAATATGTCTCCTTAAAAACGAACGAGGATGAAATAAAAAAGTAATATGATCTGTTATTTCTATTTACCAGCTTCAGCAAAAAATGATGCTACAGTCTTTTTTTGTGAAATTGTTAAGAAAGCTTTTCTGAAAATTGATATTGAAGTTAATGAAATCCATGACTTAGAAAATACCCAAATAGAAAGGGAATCTTTTACATTCACCGTAAGGATTGTCGACTATTTGAAAATCTCCAAATATTCGGAAAACAATATTTTTTGGTTTCAGGGGATTCAACCAGAAGAAACTGTATTAATCAATGATGGCAGTTTGAAAAGCAAATTATTATACTATTATGTTTCATACAAAGAAAGAATAGTTCTAAAAACTTCGTTTTTGAATATATTCGTATCTAATGCAATGAAAGACCATTATATGAAAAAGTATGGTCAATATTCAAGTATGAAGGACGTAATAATTCCATGTTATAATAAAGGAATAGAGGAAGAATTATTTCATTTAGATGGAAAGTATGATAAGCTGAATTTTGTGTATGCAGGAAGTATGAGTAGTTGGCAATGTTTAGAAGAGGCGGCACAAATTTTTGCTGAAATTTTGATTTTAAATAGTTCTGCAACATTTACCATTTTAACTAATGAAGAGAATAAGGTAGAAGAATTAATCAATAAGTACGAGTTGAGGAATGTTTATACGGATTATGTGGCATTAGAGAATTTGCAAGAATATCTAGCAAAGTTTAAGTACGCTTTTTTGTTAAGAAAAAACCACATCGTAAATAAAGTCTCTACCCCTACCAAAATGAATTCCTATTTGGCTAGTGGCATAATTCCGATATATACTGATGCAGTAAGCTCTTTTGAAGAAAACATTGACTTGAAAGAATTTGGTGTAAAAGTATGTTTGGATAATAATAATTATAAAAATATTGCAGATCAGCTATTGGAGCATCACCAGAAGCGAATTGATGCGAAAATGATTATGACTTGCTATAAACGAATTTTTTCAGAATACTATAGCGATGATAAATATGTGGAGCTATTGGGTGCAAAAATTAATGAATTATGCAAGTAAAGATAGATTGTTGGTATTATGGGCATGTAACTGCTCCTAATGGCGTCGCTACTTTTTTAAGGTATTTTAAGAATAAGACCAATAATATACATGGGGTGGGATTTGAGATATTTTCATTAGATAGGGATCAAAATAACAAGGAGGTTACGAAAGGAAGAATTAAGAATGAAGGTATAAAAGCACTTTTAAAAGATAAAATTATGAGATTGGCATTGTTTATACCAATGGCTTCTTATTTTTTTTTAAAAAAAGCATTTATTGATAATGCAAGAGAGGTTGTTGATAAATATGGGGAATCTGATTCAAATGCTGTATTGTTTTTTCAAGATTTTTTCACTTGCTATGAATACTTCAGTAAGTATAAGGATAGTTTAAATGAATCTGTTATTGTACTACACAGTGATGGGGATCCATTAAACATGATATATAAAACTTATCCCT